>NZ_JAGMUE010000082.1:0-16464 GCF_019049165.1 Streptomyces sp. AC627_RSS907 | reverse complement strand
GCAGGGGAACGGGGAGGTGGCGGCCAGGCTGCCGGGCGCTTGAGGGGCGGGGCGGGGGCCGAGTCGCCGGGGCGCTGTGCAGGCCGAGGGGGCCGAGTGGCCGGGTGGCCGGGTGGCCGGTGGCCGGTGGCGTCGTACCGGGACGTGGGGGAGCCCCGCGCCGTGGTCTGGGCGTAGGCTTGGATTGGATTGGACTAGACCTGTAGCAGGCCGACGAATGGGGTCCCATGAGCAAGCGTGCAGTCCTGGAGGTGATCGCCCTCGACGTCGAGGACGCGGTCGCCGCCCAGGCCGGAGGCGCGGATCGCCTCGAACTGGTCACCGACATGGCGGCCGACGGACTCACCCCGTCGACCGCGACCGTCGCCGCGATCCGCGCCGCCGTCGACATCGACGTACGCGTGATGCTGCGGCTCGCGGACGGATTCGCGGCCGGGGACGTCGAACGGCTGGTGCGGGTCGCCGGGGAGATGCGGGGGGCCGGGGCCTCGGAGTTCGTGCTCGGGTTCCTCGACGCGCACGGTGACGTGGACCTCGGGGCGGTGGAGCGGGTCGCCGGGGCGCTGGACGGGTGCCGGTGGACGTTCCACCGGGCGATCGACCGCGCCGGGAACCGGGACGCCCTGCGCAAGCAGCTCGCGGACTTCCCCGGCCTGGACACCTATCTGACGGCCGGATCGGCCGGCGGGGTGGACGACGGGCTGGCCGTACTGCTCGCCGAGGCGCGGCGGCGCGGCGAGCCGGGGTACGAGCAGCAGTTGCTGGTGGGGGGCGGCCTGCGGCTGGAGCACGTACCCGGGCTGCTGGACGCGGGGATCGACGGTTTCCACATCGGCGGCGCGGCGCGGCCGGGCGGGTGGGCCGAGCCGGTGTCGACGCAGGCGGTCGCGGAGTGGCGGCGGGTGCTGGGGGACTGAGCGTCGCTCACCCGGTCACCGGCGGGACCGCTCGCGGGGTGGGGCACGCGGCCCGGCGTCGCGGGGTGCCTCCCCCACTCCCCGTCCAGGCACGGGGGAAGCACGACCGCCCGCAGCCGCGCTAGGCCAGCTGCGGCGGCAGGTCCGTCCCGTGGGTCACGATCAGGCCCGACACCGCTCGGGTCAGGCAGACGTACAGCCGTCGCAGCCCCGTCCGCTCGTCCGGTTCGCCGTCGACCACGGCCTGCGGCTCGTCCAGGACCACGTAGTCGTACTCCAGGCCCTTGGCCAGCGAGGCCGGGACCAGGGTCAGCCGGGTGGCGAGGGTCGTCTCCTCACCGGGGCCGATGAAGCCGATCCCCGCCGCCCCGAGGGCCTCCGTCAGCTCCGGCACCCGCGCGTCGGCGGCGATCAGGCCCACCGAGCCCTCGCGCTCCAGCAGCTCGCGGCAGGCCGCCACCACGTCGTCCGTGCCGGCGTCGGCCGTACGGATCTCGAAGAAACCCGGGTTCTCCCGGATCGACGCCACCGGCGTCAGGCCTGGCGCGATGTGCGGCAGCAGCCGGGAGGCGTACGCGATGACGTCCGTCGGCACGCGGAAACCGGCCGTCAGCTCCTCGATCACCGCCTCGCCCTTGCCCAGGTGCTCCAGCGCCTCCTCCCAGCTCCGGGTCGCCCAGGGCGTGGTGCCCTGCGCCAGGTCGCCGAGGACGGTCGCCGATCCGGTGGTGCAGCGCCGGCCCACCGCCCGGTACTGCATCGGGGAGAGGTCCTGCGCCTCGTCGAGGACCACGTGTCCGAGGGAGTGGGTGCGCTCGATCAGGTCGGTGGCCTCGTCGATCAGCACCGCGTCGGCGGACGACCACCTGGCGGACCTCACCGAGCGGGCCGGCCTCACCCACAGCACCGCCTTCTGCTCGTCCTCCGTGAGGACGCCCTCGGCGTGCTCGGCGAGGAAGGCCGCGTCCGACAGGAGGCGCAGGACGAGCTTCGCGGGGTCGACCTGCGGCCAGATCGCCTTGACCGCCGCCTTCACCGCGGCGTTGCGCGCCACCGCGTTCTGCACCCGGTCGTCCGGTGCCTCGCCCGCCCGTTCCATCTGCACCAGCACGGCGTGCGCGATGCGCTGCGGGAGGGCCTCGCGGGCGGCGCCGTAGCGGATGTCGCGGGCGAGCAGCTCGCGGACGATCTCCTCCAGTTCGTACGCCGCCACCCGCCGGCGGCGCGAGCCGCGCACCACCACGATCCCCTCGGTGGGCATCGCGACGTGCGAGTACAGCGCCCTGCGCAGCACCTCGGCCATCCGCGCGTCACCCTTGACGGTCGCCGCCGCGGCGTCGTCCGCCCCGCGCACCTCGACGTGCGCGACCAGGTCGTCGACGGTGGACTGGTGGACCGTCAGCTCACCCAGCGCGGGCAGCACTTGCTCGATGTAGTGCAGGAAGGACCGGTTCGGCCCGATGACGAGCGTGCCGGTGCGGGCCAGACGCTCGCGGTGGGCGTAGAGGAGGTACGCGACCCGGTGCAGGCCGACGGCGGTCTTCCCGGTCCCGGGACCGCCCTGCACACAGACCGAGCCGGCCAGCCCGGCGCGCACGATCTCGTCCTGCTCGGGCTGGATGGTCGCCACGATGTCGCGCATCGGGCCGACACGGGGCCGTTCGATCTCCTGCTGGAGCAGCTTGCTGGTGGTCGCCGCCTCGGCCGGGTCGGTCAGGTGCTCGTCCTCGTACGCCGTGAGGTCGCCGCCGGTGTAACCGAAGCGGCGGCGCAGGGCGATGTCCATCGGGTCCTTCTTCGAGGCCCGGTAGAACGGCTGCGCGACCGGCGCCCGCCAGTCGATCACCATCGGGTCGCCGTCCGTGTCGTGCACGTGCCGGCGTCCGATGTGCAGTGACTGGTAAGCGGCCTCCGGATGCGGGCGTTCCCCGTCCGCCCCTTCGGCCCGCTCCGCGCCCGGAGCGTGCAGGTGGTCGAGCCGGCCGAAGAACAGCGGGGTGTCGCTGAGGTCGGCGAGCGCCTTGATGCGCAGCTCGATCTGGTGCTCCAGGGCGGCGGCGTTGACCCAGTTCGCGGTGACGTCGGTGATGTCGAGGGATTCGACGTCCTCCCGCATGGCGCGCAGGGCGGCACGTGAGGCGGCCAGGTGGGCGCGCTCCCTGGCGAGGGGGTCGTCGTGGACGGGCGTGGACAAGGGGGTGCCTCCGGATGACCTGCTGTGCGGTGGGCGCGGCTGTCGCGCGCGGTGAACCGGCCGGTTTCCGTCCGGCCGGCGGCGCTCCGTGGGGAGGCGGGGAGCGGAGATTGTAGGGGAGCGGGCGCGGCGCGGGCCAATGGGTTTTCCGACCCCTAGGGGAGCACCTACCCGCTGTGGGGGAGGTGCGGTCCCCCCACGGTCGTAGCGGGGGACGGCGGGGGGTCGGCCCGCAGACCGATGCCGGCCGGGGGTGCGCGGTCGCACCATGGAGACATGAGCGCAGCAACCATCTCCCCCGCCCCGGCACCGGTCCGCGCGTCCGGTGCCACGCTCGTGGCCGGCAGCCACCGGCACCGGCTCGGTGACGCCCTGCGCACCGTCAGGGTGTTCGCGGGCGCCGCTTTCGACGTGGTCGTGCTCGGCGAGTACGGCGAGGAGGCCGGCGTCCGGCGCCGGTGAGGATCAGCCCAGGATCTCGTCCGCGTCCATGATCCGGTAGGCGTAGCCCTGTTCCGCCAGGAAGCGCTGGCGGTGGGCGGCGAAGTCCTGGTCGAGGGTGTCGCGGGCGACGACCGAGTAGAAGTGCGCCTGGTGGCCGTCGGCCTTGGGGCGCAGCACCCGGCCCAGGCGCTGGGCCTCCTCCTGCCGGGACCCGAAGGTGCCCGACACCTGGATGGCGACGGTCGCCTCCGGCAGGTCGATCGAGAAGTTGGCGACCTTGGAGACGACGAGGACGCTGATCTCGCCCCGGCGGAAGGACTCGAAGAGCTTCTCCCGCTGCGCGTTGGACGTCTCGCCCTTGATGACCGGGGCGCCCAGGTGCTCGCCCAGCTCGTCGAGCTGGTCGATGTACTGGCCGATGACGAGGATCTGCTGCCCGGCGAAGCGCCGCACGATCGCCTCCGTCACCTTCCGCTTGGTGTCGGTCGTCGCGCAGAAGCGGTACTTCTCCTCCGCCTCGGCGGTGGCGTACGCGAGGCGCTCGGAGTCGGTGAGGTTGACCCGGACCTCCACGCAGTCGGCGGGCGCGATGTAGCCCTGCGCCTCGATCTCCTTCCACGGGGCGTCGAAGCGCTTCGGCCCGATGAGGGAGAACACGTCCGACTCCCGGCCGTCCTCACGCACGAGCGTCGCGGTCAGGCCCAGGCGGCGGCGTGCCTGGAGGTCGGCGGTGAACTTGAAGACCGGCGCCGGAAGCAGGTGCACCTCGTCGTAGACGATCAGGCCCCAGTCCCGGGAGTCGAACAGCTCCAGGTGCGGGTAGACGCCCTTCCGCTTCGTCGTCAGCACCTGGTACGTGGCGATGGTGACGGGCCGGATCTCCTTCTTCGTCCCGCTGTACTCGCCGATCTCGTCCTCGGTCAGGCTGGTGCGCTTGACGAGCTCGTGCTTCCACTGCCGGGCGGAGACGGTGTTCGTGACGAGGATCAGCGTCGTGGACTTGGCCTGTGCCATCGAACCGGCCCCGACCAGCGTCTTGCCGGCGCCGCAGGGGAGCACGACGACACCGCTGCCGCCGTGCCAGAAGTTCTCCACCGCCTGCTTCTGGTAGGGCCTGAGCGCCCATCCGTCCTCGGCCAGCTCGATCGGGTGCGCCTCGCCGTCGACGTATCCGGCGAGGTCCTCGGCGGGCCAGCCCAGCTTCAGCAGCGTCTGCTTGATCTGTCCGCGCTCGGAGGGGTGGACGACCACCGTGTCGGGGTCGATGCGGTTGCCGACCAGCGGTGCGATGCGCTTCGACTTCAGGACCTCCTCCAGCACCGGCCGGTCGGTGGTCGTCAGGACCAGTCCGTGTGCCGGGTGCTTGGAGAGGGTGAGGCGGCCGTAGCGGTCCATCGTCTCGGCGATGTCGACGAGCAGCGCGTGCGGCACCGGGTAACGGCTGTACTCGACGAGCGCGTCCACGACCTGTTCGGCGTCGTGGCCCGCGGCCCGCGCGTTCCACAGGCCCAGCGGGGTCACCCGGTAGGTGTGGATGTGCTCCGGCGCCCGCTCCAGTTCGGCGAACGGTGCGATGGCCCGACGGCAGTCGCCGGCCTGCTCGTGGTCGACTTCGAGGAGCAGGGTCTTGTCGGACTGGACGATCAGCGGACCATTCACGGGCGGCACCCTTTCGCGTGCGTACGGCCGACCGCGACTGGACGGATCGGCCAAACGTCCAGTGTGCCTGATCGCGGGGCCCGGCTACCGGAGAGCGAGGTTGTTGATCAGCGGCCCCTCGACGGTGATCCCCTCCGTGACCAGCGTCTCGAGGCCGGTGCGCGGCAGGGGCAGCGGCTGGGCGGTGGCCTCGGGGGCGAGCGCGCCGAACAGCGCGGCGGCGGTGATCAGCGCGGCGACGGAGACGGCGACGGCGGAGCGGGCGGCGGAACGCTCGGGTCCGGGGAGGTGGGAAGGCATGGGGTCCGGCCTTTCGGAGGGGGAGTTCGGAGGGGGAGTTCGCAGGGGGGAGTGACGGGAGTGACACGGGTCCCTGCCGGGGACCGAGGGAGGAATCCGGGAGCGGGCCGGGCCCAGGGGGGCTGGGACCCGGCCCGCGGCAGGGGGACGCGGAACGGACGGATCAGAAGGTCAGGCCACCACCGAGGTCGATGCCGACCGCGGCGGCCTCGGCGGCGAACGCCGCGATCAGCGCGGCGGTGGCGGTCAGGACGGTGGTGACACGACGAACGGCACGCATCGGGTTTCCCCTTTCGGTTCGGTGCAGGACACCCGGTGGCTGCCCGAGGGCCGACGGCTCGATGCGGCAGATGAAAAAAGCTCCCTCGCAGGTGCGAATCACCCGGCGTGGCGTGCATGAACCACCGCGTACGCCCGGAGGGGTGAAAGAGGACGGGATCCCGGCCGGGGGGCGTAGAACCCGGGGAGCCGGGTCTTTGCAGGCCAGGTCACGTCGCGTCGTCGGCGAGTTCCGCGACCCCGGTGATCCGGTGCAGTGGATACGTGCGCACCTCGTCCGCCGTGTGGTCGTACGCCGTGACGAAGCCGCCCTCGACCCGGATCGGGGCCACGACGCGCTGGCTGGCGGCGCCCTCGGCGTTCACGTAGCCGATCCACAGAGCCTCGCCGGTCAGGACGGCCGCCTGCATGGTGGCGAGGGTCTCGGCGGCTCCCGTGCGGGGCAGCTCGCCGCCCGCCGCCGCGGCGTCGTCCGCACCGGCCCCGGGGCCCGGCTTGCGCGGGGCCGTGGAGGCCAGGTCGCCGGCCCGGATCGCGCGGATCGCCGCCGCCAGAAGCGTGTCGTCCGGGACCGGCGGACCGTCCGGGACCGGCTCCGGCGCCGCACGCGGCGGGGTGCGGTGGGCGTCGGCGCGGGCGATCAGCACGTCGCCCGCGGCGGACTCGGCGGCCGGCGCGAACCCCATCGCGCGCAGCCCCTCCAGCAGCGCCGCCGGGTCGCTCCGCGCGGCCAGCACGGTCGGTGCGAGACGGCGCAGCCCCAGGCCGGCCGCCCGCTTGTCGGCGAGGATCTCGTCCAGCGTCGCCTCGTCGTCACAGCGCACGTACGACGAGGCCGCGCCCACCCGGAGCTGCCCGTGCCGCCGGGCCACGTCGTCGATCAGGTACGTCAGCGGCTGCGGCACCGGCGTACGGGAGTGCCGGGCGAGGAAGGCGTGCAGGTCGGCGGCGGTCCGCCCGGCGTCCAGCGCGCGGCGCACCGAGCCCGGGGTGAAGCGGTAGACGGTCGCCCCGCCCTTGGACTCCACGTCCGCGAGCTCCCCCAGCAGGTCGGCCAGCGGACGCTCCAGGGGCCCCGGTGCCACCGCCGTCAGGTCGGCCTGGAGCAGCACGTGGTCCAGCGGCTCGGGGAACAGCGGCGCGAGCAGCCGGGCGGCCCGCGCGGCGGCGGCGGCCTGCTCGGCGGGGGCGAGCGGGGCGGGCGCGGGCGGCGTGTGGTGGTGGACGGGAAGCTTGTCGCCGGGCCCCTCGGACGGCTCGTCCCGGCGCGGCGGCTCGGGCGCCCCGATCAGCGCCCGCCCCGGCGCCGCCAGCGCGCCGCGCCCGGTGACGCCCAGCAGCTCGGCCTCGGACAGCGTCCACCGGGCGATCCTGGTGCGCAGGTCGTCCTCGCGCCGTTCCCGCTCGGGCCCGCGCAGCGGACGCTCCCAGCGCAGCCGGGCCAGCACCGACTCCTCGGCGGGCGAGGCGCCCGGCGGCAGCGCCGCCAGCAGGGCCAGCACCCGGTGCCGTACCTCCGGCGCCGCCGAACGGTCCAGGTTCGGGCCCAGCGCCGACAGCGTGCGGTCCTTGGCGTCCCGCCCGCCGACCACCCCCGGCGTGCGAGTGGCCGTCAGCCACGTCACGGCCAGCCGCGCCCAGCGCTCGGCGGGAGGCAGCTCGCGCCACTCGTCGTAGGCCGGGGTCGCCGCGTACCGCTCGTCGGCCTCGCCGTCGGAGGCGATCAGACCGGCCGCGTAGGCCAGCTCGACCCAGAAGGCGGCGACATGCTCGGGCACGTCCAGGGCGACGGCCGTCCGCTTCAGGTCGCGCACGCTCAGACCGCCGGCCCGCAGCACCGCCGGCCCGCCCTCATCCCAGTCCTTCAGCAGCTCCTCGACGGTCGCCAGCGCCGTCAGGGCCTGCCCGGCCGCCGTGGCGTCCACAAGCTGTGGACGGTGTGCCGCGACGGCCTCCACCGGCGGCGGCACCGGCTCGGGCGTGCGGTGCGCCCTCCCCGCGCGCAGGTGCAGGGCGGCCTCGCGGGGGAGGACGACCGTGCCCGGCGCGGTCGGCAGCAGCAGGCCGCGGTCCAGCAGCGCCCGCAGGTGCGGCGCGGGATCGTGGGTGACCTGGCCGTAGGGCGGGCCCCACACCAGCCGGGCCAGCACCTGGCGGGACTCCTCGGGCAGGTCGGCGAGGAGCGCCGCCATCCGCGGCCGGTCGGTGAACAGGGCGCCGAGCGCGGACACGGCGGAGACGGAGTCGTGGGTCGAGGGCAGACCGACGGCGGCGAGGATCTCCTGGATCCGGCCGGGCGACATCCCCGCCGTCGCCTCCCGCACGGTGGGGCCGAGGCCGGTCGGGGACGGGTGCTGCGCGGACGGCGCGAGCAGCTCGCGTGCGGTGCGCACCAGCCGCAGCCGGTCGTCGGCGCCCCACACCAGGGCCTGCTCGCGCAGCAGGGCGACCGCCCGGGGCAGGGCGGCCGGGACCGCGGGGTCGGCCGTGTCACCCGGGTCCCCGGCCATGAGGCCGAGCAGCTCGTCGTACGGCGCCGGGTCCGCCGCCACGGCCAGCGCCTCGGCGGTCTGCAGGGTGAACCGGTCCAGCCGCTCCAGGGCCCGGACGACCGAGGCGCGGGTGCCGGCGCGGGTGGCGAGCTGCGTGAGGTCCGTGGGCACGGGGGTGACGAGGTCGGGCCGGCTGCGCAGGAGGGCGGCCAGCGAGACGTCGTCCCTGACGCGGAGGGCTTCCGCGAGGGACCGGGGGGCCGCGGACTTCTCCTCGGTGCTCATCCGGCCCACGGTAGCGGGTGGGTACGACGGTGGGGTGCGCGTGCGGTGGCGCGGTGCGCGGGGCCTGAGCCGCGGGCGGGAACATTCGGTACCTTCGTCCGACGGGGTACCACAACACACCGCCCCGGAGGGCTTTGTGGGGATCGAGAGCGACCAGGTCGTCTACGAGTATCTGAGCCGCGTCGGCGACGTGGCCCAGCAACGGCAGCTGCCGTCGGCCGCCCGCATGCGGCTGGTCGCCGAACTGCGCGACGAGATCGACCGGCGCCGTGCCGGGACCACCGGGGACAGTCCCGCCGCCGTCCGCCGCATCCTGGACCGGCTCGGCAGCCCCGACGACATCGTCGACGCGGCGGGCGGTCCCGGCGGTCCCGGCGGTCCCGGTGGTCCCGGCGGTCCCGGTGGCACTGGCGGTACGGCGCCGCCCGCGGCCGTGCCCGCACAGCGGGAGGACCAGCCGCGGAACGCACAGCGGCGCAAGGGCCTGCGGCGTGCCGTGCCGCGCCCCCGCCCCGCCGCGTCCGGCGCGGAGTCCGAGCCGGTGCCCGCGCCGGCCCCCTCCCCGCCGCACACGGCGAGCGCGCACGAGCTGGGCGACAGCGGCCCGCAGCCGGACTGGTGGCGGGTGGACAACGGCCCGTTCGGGGGCGGGGGCAGGGGCGGTGGCGGTGACAGCGTGCCGGGATTCGTCGGCGGCGTCGAGATCCCGGAGCTGCTGAAGCCTCCGCCGAGGGAGCGGGACGAGGCGGCGCAGCAGGACGGCACGGCCGGGAAGGCGGCCGCGGAAGCGGTGGAGGAGCCCGCGGAGCCGGCCGCCGGGAAGACGGGCAGGGTCCGCCGCCTGCCCCGCCTGTGGCCCGAGGGCGGCTGGAACAGCCCCCTGCTGCTGCTCGCCGCCGCCCTGCTGGTCGCCGGCGCCGTCCTCGTCAGACCCGAACTGCTGGGCATCGGCTGGCTGAGCGTCTTCCTCTCCCGCCGCCTGACCCCCGCCCAGGCGAAGTGGGCGGTACTGGGCCTGCCCGGCACGGTCGTCGCCGCGGGCGTCGTCTGGCTGTGGGGCCGTGCGGACGGCCGCTGGGGCGCCCGGGTCGCCGAGGGCCACATGAGCGACGCCATCGCCGACACCTGGCCCTGGGTCCTGCGCTCCGCCGCGCTGGCCTCGGCCCTCTACCTCCTCTGGCGCGCCCGCCGCCCCCGGGGCTGACCGCCCGCCCCGCCGGGGCGGGCGGAGGACGACGCGGCCGACGGGACCCCGCGGTGGGCGGGACCCCGCGGTGGGCGGGCGGCCGTCCGGGCGGCGCCGTCGGCCCTCCCGGCACAATGGGCTGCATGGCCTCCACGACCCGCCCCGCGCCCACCGTCGGTTTCGACCTCGACATGACGCTGATCGACTCGCGCCCCGGCATCCGCGCCTGCTACCTGGCGCTGACCGAGCGGACGGGGACGTACGTCGACGCCGACCTGGCCGTCACCCGGCTCGGGCCGCCGCTGGAGCAGGAGCTGGCCCACTGGTTCCCCGCCGAGGAGATAGCGGCCACCGCCGACCTGTACCGGGAGATGTACCCGACGTACGCCGTCGCCGCCACGCCCGCGCTGCCCGGCGCCCGGGAGGCCGTCGACGCCGTGCGGGAGGCCGGCGGACGGGCGATCGTCGTCACCGCCAAGTACGAACCGAACGCCAAGCTGCACCTGGCGCACCTCGGCATCGAGCCGGACGCCGTGATCGGCGACCTGTGGGCCGAGCAGAAGGCCGTGGCCCTGCGCGAGCACGGCGCCCGCGTGTACGTCGGCGACCACCTCGGCGACGTACTGGGCGCCCGCGCCGCCGGTGCCCACTCCGTGGCCGTGGCCAGCGGCCCGTGCAGCGCCGAGGAGCTGCGGGCGGCCGGCGCCGACGTGGTCCTCACCGACCTGACGGAGTTCCCGGCATGGCTCGCGGACTACCGGGACGGCGACGGGGCGGGCGCCGGACCCGACACCGCGCGCGCCTGACGCCGGCCCGCCGCGATCGACCGGAACACCCCCGCGCCGGCGATCAGGAAGCCCACTCCCATCAGCATGCTCAGGAGGAACATGTAGGTGGGGAAGGGCGTCGTGCCCAGCAGCAGCGGGGCCACCGTGACCAGGGTGGCCACGGCGCCGACGAAGAAGACGACCGCACCGGCGCGGATCAGCCGGTCACCGGGCGCGGCGGAATTCGTTTGGGTTTTGTCACGCACCCCACCAGGGTAGTTCCCAGCCCGAGGGAACGACCGGGGGACGTCTTGTCACCGGCCTGAAGACCATTAGCCTTGGTACCGGCGGGTCCGGACGACCCGCCCAAGTGCTATCAAGAGCCGTTTCCCAGCGGTTTTCCGAGCAGTTTTCCGACGAGTACGAGGACGAGGACAGACGTGCCCACCGGCAAGGTCAAGTGGTTCAACAGTGAGAAGGGCTTCGGCTTTCTCTCCCGTGACGACGGCGGTGACGTCTTCGTCCATTCCTCGGTCCTCCCCGCCGGAGTCGAGACCCTGAAGCCGGGACAGCGCGTGGAGTTCGGCGTGGTCGCCGGACAGCGCGGTGACCAGGCCCTCTCCCTCACCCTGCTGGAGCCGGCCCCCTCGGTCGCGGCCGCGCAGCGCAAGAAACCGGACGAACTGGCCTCCATCGTCCAGGACCTGACGACCCTCCTGGAGAACATCACCCCGATGCTGGAGCGGGGCCGCTACCCCGAGAAGACGGCCGGCAAGAAGATCGCCGGTCTCCTGCGCGCGGTCGCCGACCAGCTGGACGTCTGACCCACCACGCCCTACGGGAACGCCAGCGCGTCCGGGCCGAGGGCCGGTACCAGTCCCTCGGCCGCCGCGCGGGTCAGCAGGCCCCGGACCGCCGCGTAGCCGTCCTCGCCGAGGTCGGCCGTGAACTCGTTGACGTACAGCCCGATGTGCTGGTCGGCGACGGCCGGGTCCATCTCCTGGGCGTGCTCCATGACGTACGGGCGGGAGGCCTCCGGGTCGTCCCAGGCCGCGCGTACGGACGTACGGACCGAGTCGGCGAGGCGCGTCAGCGTCGCCTCGCCGAGCGACCGCTTGGCGATGATCGCGCCGAGCGGGATCGGCAGCCCGGTGGTGCGCTCCCAGTGCTCGCCCATGTCGGCGAGCTTGTGCAGCCCGTAGTTCTGGTACGTGAAGCGCGCCTCGTGGATCACGAGCCCCGCGTCGACCTTCCCGTCCCGCACGGCCGGCATGATCTCGTGGAACGGCATGACGACGACCTCGCCCACCCCGCCGGGCACGGTGTCCGCCGCCCACAGCCGGAACAGCAGGTACGCCGTCGACCGCTCGCTGGGCACCGCGACCGTGCGGCCGCGCAGGTCCACGTCCGCCTCCCGGGTGAGCACCAGCGGCCCGCAGCCCCGGCCCAGCGCGCCCCCGCAGGGCAGCAGGGCGTACTCGCCGAGGACGTACGGCAGCACGGCGTACGACACCTTCAGCACGTCGAACTCGCCGCGCTCGGCCATGCCGTTGGTGATGTCGATGTCGGCGAACGTCACGTCGAGCGCGGGAGCGCCGGGGATCCGGCCGTGCGCCAGGGCGTCGAAGACGAAGGTGTCGTTCGGGCAGGGGGAGTACGCGATCTGCAAGGACTCAGAGGTCATGCGGGTCATGTGGGTCATGGGGGTCATGGGGGTCCCAACTCGTGAGAACGGGTGCGAGCTTCCCGAAGGCGTCCGTCAGCGCCGCGAGCGCGTCGTCGATGCGCCAGGCGGCACGGTCGCGCGGGCCGACCGGGTTGGAGACCGCGCGCAGCTCCAGCACCGGCACCGCGTGCGCGGCGGCGGCCTCGGCGACACCGAAGCCCTCCATGGCCTCGGCCAGGGCACGCGGATGGCGGGCGCGCAGCAGCGCGGCACGCCCGGCGGTGCCGGTGACGGTGGACCCGGTCAGGACGGTGCCGGGGCGGGCCCCGGTCGCGGCGGCGACCCGGCGGACGAGGCCGGCGGGCGGGAGGTGGGTGACGGTGCCGAAACCGAGGTCGGTGACCGGCAGGAAGCCGTCCGCCGTCTCGGCGCCCAGGTCGGCCGCGGTGATCTCGTCGGCGACGACGAGCGAGCCGACGGGCGCCTCCGGTGCGAAGCCGCCGCCGATGCCGGCCGAGACGACCAGACCGTACGGGGCGCCGTCGAGGGCCGCGGCGGTCAGTGCGGCGGCGGTGGAGGCGGCGGCGAGGGCGGGGCCGACACCGGCGGCCAGCAGGTCCCAGCCGCCCGGGAGACGGTGGAGGGTCACGCCGGGGCGGGGCGCCTTCGCGCCCGGCTCCGGGAACGCCCGAGCCACCGCGTCCCGTTCGACGGGGACCGCGGTGGCCACGAGGATGCGCGCGGAGGACGTGGTCAGTCGTCCTTCTTCAGCTTGAAGGACCACAGGCCGGTGGCCTTCTCGCTGTCGTCCTTGCCGTCGCCGGCCTTGATGGTGACGAGCGTCGAGTCACCCTGGGCGCCGTACTGGGCGTTGAAGAACACGCTGCCCGGCACCGTGCGGTAGGTGTTGTCCGTGTCGTCGGTCAGCTGCTGACCGTTCATCAGGATCGTCCAGCGCTGGTCGGCGACTTCCGGGTCCACGCCGAAGCGGACGGTGTCGTCGGGGTCGACCTTGATGGACTTGACGTCGTCGTCCTTCAGGCACTTCTGGATCTCGGCGGTCTCCAGGACCTTGTCCTCGCCACCACAGGTGGCCTCGGAGCTGACCGAGTCACTGCCGACCGTGACCGTCCCCATGGGCGTCGGCTGGTCACAGGCGGACAGCAGGAGCAGTCCGGCGGATACGGCGCCGGCGGCGGCGACAGCGCGGCGGCGTCGCACAACGGATTGCAACGTGGTCATGGGCGAAGGCTATACGGCGCCTCCGGCCCTCTCCCCACCTGGGTACGGCGTGGCGTGGTCACGCCACCCTCGGCCGCGCCGGTCCCCCGTGCCGGGCCGAGCCGATCAGGCCCCGTACGGTCGTCAGCCACCCGGCGGCGACGATCGCGGCGGCCACCGACAGGCCCAGCGTGCCGTTCAGCGGCAGCACGATGCCGACCGCGCCGCCCAGCACCCACGCGACCTGGAGCAGCGTCTCCGAGCGCGCGAACGCCGACGTGCGGACCTGTTCCGGCACGTCCCGCTGGATCAGCGCGTCCAGGGACAGCTTGGCCAGCGCCTGCGCGAACCCGGCGACCGCCGCCAGGCACGCCACCAGCACCGCGCCGAAGAACACCGCGGCCAAGGCCGCCGTGCCCAGCACGAACGCGACGACCGTCACGATGATGATCTCCGGCGCCCGCGACCGCAGCCACGCCCCGACCGCCGTGCCCAGGGCGTTGCCCGCGCCGGCCGCGACGCCCACTATCCCCAGGGACACGACCGCGCTCTGGCCCGTCATCGGGTGCACCCGCAGCAGGAAGGCCAGGAAGAAGATCAGGAAGCCGGACAGGCAGCGGATGGCCGCGTTGGCGCCCAGCGCGTGCGTCACCGCCGGGCCCACGGTACGCAGCCCGGGACGCCTGGCCCGCTTGCGCAGCGGCCCGTGCAGGTGCTGCTCGTCCGCGGCGAGCAGTGCCCGGTCCTCGCCGCGCGCCGAGTCCACCTCCGGCGGCAGCGTGAACGACAGCACGGTGCCCGCGACGAAGATCACGAAGGCGCCGTACAGCGGCCAGCGCGGCCCGACCTGCTGGAGCCCCGCCGCGATCGGCGCGGCGACGCCGGTGGCGAGCAGCCCGCACAGCGTCACCCGCGAGTTCGCCTTCACCAGGGAGAAGCGCGGCGGCAGCAGGCGGGGCACCACCGCGCTTCTGACCACGCCGTACGCCTTCGAGGCGACCAGGACGCCGAGCGCGGCCGGGTACATCTCGACGCTGCCGCTGATGACCGCCCCGGACAGCACCAGCGCGAGCAGCGCCCGGGCGCCCATCGCGGCCGCCATCGCCGCGCGGCGGCCGTGCGGCACGCGGTCCAGGAGGGGACCGATCACCGGGGCGAGGAGGGTGAACGGCGCCATGGTGATCGCTAGGTAGAGAGCGACGCGCCCGCGCGCCTCGTCGGTCGGGACGGAGAAGAAGACGGTGGAGGCGAGGGCGACGGTGATCATGACGTCACCGGCGCCGTTCACCCCGTGCAGCTCGATCAGCTTGCCGAGGCCGGACTCGCCGGCGCCGTGCGCGTGGGTCGCCCGGCGGATGCCGCGCGCGGTCCCGGTCACCGGCAGACGCAGGGCACGGCCGATCGCGCGGAACCGCCCGGGGCCGCGCCCCCGGCTTCCGCCCTTGAACTCCGTCCGTGCGGCTGCCACCCCGTCATAGTGCCCCGAGAGACGGGGCTATAGCGTCGATACGGCGCGGATGGCGGTGGCCGAGTCGGGTGACACCGCCGGGGAACGCCGGGCGACACCGCCGGGGAACACCGGGCTGCACCCCGCGGAAACTCCCGTCGGTGTAGGCCCAGCGCACATGAGCAGGTAGCGTGCGTAGCGCGCCGTGGCGAACGTTCTCGGCCGCGCGCCGTACGGCCATCCCGCAGAATGGATGACGTAGGTGTGCCCGAGCGCGATCGGGCGCGGACGTCGACGCGGTCCACAGGTCCGCTCCGTCCGCCCCTCGCAGGCAGCGGCGCACTCGTGAGACGGCGTATGGAGAGAAGCGATACCTGTGAGCGCAGCGACAACGCGAAGCCGCACCCCTGACCGTCTGTGCGCCGAGGCCGTCGACCTCGCCCGCGCCGCAGCCGAGGAGGCCGCCGCACCCGGCGTCGTCGGCGAGCACGCCGGGCTGGTGTCGGAGGGTGACCGGGTGGTCACGCACTTCTTCGTCTGCACGGAGCTGGGGTACCGCGGCTGGCGCTGGGCCGTGACCGTGGCCCGCGCCTCCCGCGCCAAGATCGTCACGGTGGACGAGGCGGTCCTGCTGCCCGGCCCGGACGCCCTGCTCGCCCCCGAGTGGGTGCCGTGGAGCGAGCGGCTGCGGCCCGGTGACATGGGCCCCGGTGACCTGCTGCCCACCGACGCGGAGGACCTGCGGCTGGAGCCCGGCTGGACCGGCGAGGACGAGCCGCCGCCGAACTCCGTCGTCTCCCACGAGATGGCCGACCTGGTGGAGGCCGAGGACGCCGAGGTCACGTCCGGTCCGCCGGCCGAGCTGACGACGGTCCCGGCCCGCGGCACGATCTCGGCGGTCGCCGAGGAGCTGGGCCTGCGCCGCACGCGGGTGCTCTCGCGGTACGGGCTGCACGTCGCCGCGGACCGCTGGGAGGAGGGCTTCGGCCCGAAGACCGCGATGGCCCAGGCCGCCCCCGCGTCCTGTGTGAGCTGCGGCTTCCTGGCACGGATCGGCGGCTCGCTGGGGCAGGCCTTCGGGGTGTGCGCCAACGAGTTCTCCCCCGCGGACGGGCATGTGGTGTCCCTGGCCTACGGGTGCGGCGGGCACTCCGAGGCCGCGGTCATGCCGAAGCCGCCGCGGGTGGCTCCGCCGGTGATCGACGAGACGCGGGTCGATCCGTTCCCGTTGCGGCCGGCGGCGGATTCCGGGTCGGTTCCGGTGGTCGAGGACGAGGCGGCGGCGGAGCTGGGGCATTCGTAGGGTGTGACGGTGCCGGCACCTGTGACGGTGGGTGCGGGTGCGGGTGCGGGTGCGTCGTGGCGCGCCTCCCCGGGGGCTGCGCCCCCGGACCCCCGTCGGCCTTGACGGCCTCGTCCTCAAACGCCGGACGGGCTGGTGGGGGCCTTGGCCGGTGTTTCGTCGGCTGGGCCGGTCGGGCGGCTGTCGGGGTGGCCGGACGGGTTGGGGAGTGGTCCCTGACCGGTGTTGGCTGGGCCGGTCCGGCCGGGGGCGGTCTGGTCGGGGTTCGTCGGCCGGGGCGGTCGGGGCCCGGAGTGGTCTGGTC
>NZ_JAGMUE010000798.1:0-641 GCF_019049165.1 Streptomyces sp. AC627_RSS907 | reverse complement strand
GGGCTGCCGCTCGGGCCCGCGGGCAAGGCGGCGCTGCTGCCGACGAACGTCGAGGCGTTCGGCGCGGGGCTCGGCGTGCGGCAGGAGGAGGTGCGCCTGTACCTGGCGCTGCGCGAGGCGGCCCACCAGCGCCTCTTCGCCCATGTGCCGTGGCTGCGCTCGCACCTGTTCGGCGCCGTCGAGGGGTACGCGCGGGGCATCAAGGTGGACACCGCCAAGCTGGAGGACGCGGTCGGACAGCTCGACCCGACCCACCCCGAGCAGCTTCAGGAGGCGCTCCAGCAGGGCATGTTCCAGCCCGAGGACACCCCGGAGCAGAAGGCGGCGCTGGCCCGGCTGGAGACCGCGTTGGCGCTGGTCGAGGGCTGGGTGGACGCGGTCGTGCACGCCGCCGCGGCGCCCCACCTGCCGTCCGCCGACGCGCTGCGCGAGACGCTGCGCCGCCGCCGCGCCAGCGGTGGGCCCGCCGAGCAGACCTTCGCCACGCTGATCGGCCTGGAGCTGCGGCCCCGGCGGCTGCGGGACGCGGCCCGGCTGTGGGCCTCGCTCACCGACGCCCGTGGCCTGGACGGCCGGGACGCGCTGTGGGAGCACCCGGACATGCTGCCCACCGCCGCCGACCTGGACGACCCGGACGGGTT
>NZ_JAGMUE010000797.1:0-758 GCF_019049165.1 Streptomyces sp. AC627_RSS907 | reverse complement strand
GGTGCCTGGTGCACGTCGAGGGCCACGGCCGCGAGGAGCACATCCGCCCGGGCGCCGACCTCTCGCGCACCGTCGGCTGGTTCACCAGCCTCTACCCGGTCCTGCTGGACGCCCCCGTCACCGGCCCCGTCGGCGAGGCGGTGCGCCGCGTACGCGAGGCGACGGCCGCCATCCCCGACAGCGGCATCGGCTACGGGCTGCTGCGCCACCTCGACCCCGAGGGACGGGCCGCGCTCCGCGAGGCCCCCACGCCCCGGATCGCCTTCAACTACCTGGGCCGCTTCGCCGCCGCGTCCGACGACCGGCCCTGGTCGGCGGCGCCCGAGGCCGGCGTGCTCGGCGGCGCCATCGACGGCGCCCTGGCGATGGCCCACCCGCTGGAGCTGAACGCCGTCACCCGGGAGACCCCGGGCGGACCCGCCCTGCACACCCGGCTGACCTGGGCGCCCAGCTCGCTGACCGAGGCCGAGGTGACCGAACTCGGCGCGCTGTGGCTCGCCGCCCTGACCCGCCTGGCCCACGGCGACCCGGCCGACCAGAGGGGCCCGAACGACCCAGCCGGCCCAGCCGATCCGGCCGACCCAGCCGATCCGGCCGACCAGCACCCGCACGACAGCGCCGAGCCACCGCGGCCCGCGAGCGCGCGGCCGGCGCCGGCCGAGCCGCGGCCGGCGCCCGCACCCGAGCGCGGGCCCGCCGGGCCGCCGCTCTCCCCGCTCAGCCCAGAACAGAGCGCCCTGCTCCAAGCACGATGGAGG
>NZ_JAGMUE010000796.1:0-542 GCF_019049165.1 Streptomyces sp. AC627_RSS907 | reverse complement strand
AGCGGAACCGGCGCGCGCCGGTTCCTCGTAGTGACAGGGGTGGCGAACGCGGCGGAATCACCGGCGGGCCGTGGGGGACACGGGCAACCAGCGCATGACCGTGCGCCAGCGATGTACTAGAGTTATCTCGACATCGAGATATCTGCCGAGAAGGCGTACCGCTGTCGCGCTAGTTAGGCGTGCCTAAGTTAGGCGTACCTTAGCGGATCGGCAAGGTCCCGGGGCGGCAGGATGCGGTGGTACGCGCGAATTCATGCATGAAGGAGACTGTCGTGTCGGCGAACAGCTTCGACGCCCGCAGCACGCTGCGCGTGGGCGACGAGTCGTACGAGATCTTCAAGCTGGACAAGGTCGAGGGCTCCGCCCGCCTGCCCTACAGCCTGAAGGTGCTGCTGGAGAACCTGCTCCGTACCGAGGACGGCGCGAACATCACCGCCGACCACATCCGTGCCGTGGGCGGCTGGGACTCGCAGGCGCAGCCGAGCCAGGAGATCCAGTTCACCCCGGCTCGCGTGATCATGCAGGACTTCACCGGCGTGCCC
>NZ_JAGMUE010000795.1:0-592 GCF_019049165.1 Streptomyces sp. AC627_RSS907 | reverse complement strand
GTACCAGGTCGAGGTCCTGGACGGGGCCGGGCAGCGGGTGGTCGAGCCGAGCGACTGGGGAGCCGCCCAGGTCACGCGGCTCATGGCCTGGCTGACGGAACTGGGCGAGGAAGCGCCCGTGGCCGTGGTCCTGGAGAGCACCAACGGCCTGCTCGACGGGCCCATGACGGCGGCCGGCCTCGACGTCTACCGCGCCGACCCCTGGCTGCTCCCGGCCCGGCCGCCGTTCGGCTCCGTCACGGCCGGCGAACTGGCCGAGCGGGCGCGCAGCGCACCCGACGCGCTGGCCCGGGTGACCGCGGAGGGCGGCAGCCTGACCGGCCGCGCCGAGGAGTACGACGACGGCGTGCGGCGCAGCGAGCCGACGCGGGCGGCGCTGGTGGCCTCCGGACGCTGCGTCGAGCACGGCCGCCGGGACGCCCCACGGGTCGCGCTCACCTTCGACGACGGCCCCGACCCGGTCTACACCCGCCAGGTCCTGGAGATCCTGGCCCGCTACGACGCCCGGGCGACCTTCTTCTGCGTGGGGCACCACGTCGCGGCGCTGCCCGACGAGGTGCGCCGCATCGCCGCGGCCGGCCACGAGGTGGGC
>NZ_JAGMUE010000794.1:0-603 GCF_019049165.1 Streptomyces sp. AC627_RSS907 | reverse complement strand
GGAACCAGGGCGGCCTGACCATCCGTACGACGCTCGACCCGCAGGCACAGAACTCCGTGCAGAAGTCGATCACCGATCACGTCTACCAGACGGACTCGGTGGCCACCGCCGTCACGCTGGTCGAGCCGGGCTCGGGCCGGGTCATCGGGATGGGGCAGTCGCGGCCGTACGGCTTCGGCGACAACGAGACCCAGATCAACCTGTCGGCCGACCGGACGATGGGCGGCTCGAACTTCGGCTTCCAGACTGGTTCGACGTTCAAGCCGATCACCGCGGCCGCGGCCCTGGAGAAGGGCAAGCCGCCGCACCAGGAGTACTCGTCGCCGTACGAGATGGAGTACCCGAGCCCGGTGGCCACGTGTAAGGGCCACTGGCGGAACGACAAGAACGATCCCGCGACCGTGGCGAACGAGAACCGCGAGGAGGTCGGCCCGTACCGGATGCCGGAGGCGACCGCGAAGTCGGTCAACACCTACTTCGTCCAGTTGATCAGCGAGATCGGCGTCTGCCCGGTCACCGAGCTGGCCGCCAAGATGGGCATGCACCCGGCGAGTGGCGACAAGATCAAGCAGGTGCCGTCCGTCTCCCTCGGCAGTGAGGGCA
>NZ_JAGMUE010000793.1:0-818 GCF_019049165.1 Streptomyces sp. AC627_RSS907 | reverse complement strand
GGCGTACGGAGCGCGGAGGGGGCCGAGGGGCGGGTGGGGCCGCGCCGGCGCGCGGGTTCCGCGCCGTTCCGGGGGCGTCGTTGCCGCGCCGCGGGTTAAGGGCCCGTGGCCGTGACGTTTAGGGTGGGGCCCGTGAAGGTCCTCGTCATCGGCGGCGGCGCCCGCGAACACGCCCTGTGCCGCTCACTGTCTCTCGACCCCGACGTCACCGCCCTGCACTGCGCCCCCGGCAACGCCGGCATCGCCGAGGTCGCCGAGCTGCACCAGGTGAATGCCCTCGACGGCACCGCGGTCGCCGAGCTCGCCGGCACGCTCGGCGTGGACCTCGTCGTGGTCGGCCCCGAGGCGCCCCTGGTCGCCGGGGTCGCCGACACCGTGCGCGACCGTGGCATCCCGTGCTTCGGCCCGTCCGCCGCGGCGGCCCGCCTCGAAGGCTCCAAGGCGTTCGCCAAGGACGTGATGGCCGCCGCCGGCGTGCCCACGGCGCGCGCCTACGTCTGCGTCAACGCCGCCGAGGTGGACGAGGCGTTGGACGCCTTCGGGCCGCCCTACGTCGTCAAGGACGACGGCCTCGCGGCGGGCAAGGGCGTCGTGGTCACCTCCGACCCGGCCGCCGCCCGCGCGCACGCGCTGGCCTGCGACCGCGTGGTCATCGAGGAGTTCCTGGACGGCCCCGAGGTGTCGCTGTTCGCGATCACCGACGGCGAGACCGTCCTCCCGCTCCAGCCCGCGCAGGACTTCAAGCGCGCCTACGACGGGGACGAGGGCCCGAACACCGGCGGCATGGGCGCCTACTCGCCGCTGCCGTGGGCCTTCCC
>NZ_JAGMUE010000792.1:0-572 GCF_019049165.1 Streptomyces sp. AC627_RSS907 | reverse complement strand
GCACGGGGCCCTCCTGGTACGCGCCGAAGGGCAGGTCGCCGACGATGAGGGCGCGCCTGGTGCCGCGCACCACGGCCGCGGAGAGGATGGTGATCTCGTCCATCGTGACCGGCACGGTGGACTCGTAGCCGAGGTGGCAGTTGCCCATCGAGTCGCCGACGAGCATGACGGGGATGCCCGCCTCGTCGAAGACCGACGCGGTCATCGCGTCGTAGGCGGTGAGCATGGGCCACTTCTCGCCGCGCTCCTTGGCGGCGGCGATGTCCCGGACGGTGATCCGCCGGGTCCCCTTGCCGCCGTACAGCGCCTTGCCACCGTCGGGCGCGCCGGCGCCCGGTGCGGCGGCGGGCGCGGCCGGTGTGACGGGTGTGGCTGGCGTGGTGCGTGCAGCCTGTTGCGAGGCATGCGTCGTCATGACATGGCTCCGATTTCGTCATCTCAAGGCGCCCTCACGGCGTCCCTGGACCGCCTCCATGCTGGCACGCTGCCTACCTGCTGCGGAAGGGCCGTCCACCCTCGTTCGTCCCACGGATCACGCCCGCCATCTGGACAGCCGCCGCGCCCCCGCCCGC
>NZ_JAGMUE010000791.1:0-657 GCF_019049165.1 Streptomyces sp. AC627_RSS907 | reverse complement strand
GGCCAGAGACGCCCGACACGGCGTACGGCAGCAGCGGGACGGCGGCGGCCGTTGTCCGCGGGAGACGCCGGTCTGGAGCGGACCGGCAGCGGGGGCCGGATTGAACGGCGGTAAGCAGCGGCAGCGGACGGTGGACCGGCCACAGGCCGAGGCCGGACAACAACCGAGCCCGGCAGGACGGCGACGGGCGCGCGATCCTGGCGGCATGCGAGTCGGCAGTTGGGCCGGGGCCTGACGGAGAGATGCCGGCCCGGCGGAGCACCGGCGGCGGTCCGCACCGGGAGCCGGACTCTCCTGCAGCCTCCCTGCAGACACCCTCACCGTTGTCTGCCTTTCAGGCAGCGGCGCACCCGTGCCGATGACATTTGGTCGGGTGGCTCGTGGAAGGTCATCGATCTTCGGCCCTTCCTGTCGCGCCTTGGATAGGCGCCTCACTCTGTGAGCCGGCATAGTGACGCCTAAATGCCCCGTTTCGCCATATTGGTCACCGTGAAGGGAAGGGGCGGATTCCGGCCCGTATGTGAAGGGATTCGGTGGGAACAGCGCGGATCTTTGTGCGAATCCTGTGGCAACGTGTGCGGGCCCGGTGATCACTGGGGTCACTGCGGCTCATCTTCCTGTGGGGGGAAGCATGCGTACACGTGCCTGGGGCACGTC
>NZ_JAGMUE010000790.1:0-550 GCF_019049165.1 Streptomyces sp. AC627_RSS907 | reverse complement strand
GGGCACCGTTCGTTCTGCCGCGCTCCACGCCGATCGCCCGGCGCGGGCGTACGGGGCGCCGCCGCGTACGGGCGCACTTGGCGGTGGCCCGTACGCGCGCGCCGCATCGTGCCGCACTCACCGCGCGGGCGCGGGCGTAGTCGCAGGCGCGGGCGTTGTCGCAGTCGCAGTCGCAGTCGCAGTCGGGTCTAGTCGAACCCGATGTCGGCCAGCGCCCCGGCCGCCGCGCGGTCCAGCAGGACCGCCGAGGCGCACCCGGGCGGCGGGGCCCCCGCGAGCGCCTCCGCGCGCAGCCGGCCGACCGCGGCGCGGTGGCGGCCGAACGCGTACGGGGAGACTCCGCGGCCCCGCGCCGCCTGCCCGGCCAGGGCCAGGCGCGGCGGCACGTCGAGCAGGACGAGGTGGAGGGCGACGCCGCGCCGGCGTGCGCAGCGGGCCAGCCAGCGGCGTACCCACGGCATGGTGCCGCAGTCGTGGACGACGACGCTGTCGCCGGAGCGCACGGCCCGGCGCAGCCCCGCGTAGTGCGCCAGGCGCACCAGTGGCCGGT
>NZ_JAGMUE010000789.1:0-608 GCF_019049165.1 Streptomyces sp. AC627_RSS907 | reverse complement strand
CCGTTCCGTGCCCCGGCCGTTCGGGGCCCGGCGCCGCCGCGCCCGGACGAAGGAGAGCGACATGTCCACTCGGCCACCCCTGCCGCCGTTCACGGAGGAGACCGCGCGCCGCAAGGTCCAGGCGGCGCAGGACGCCTGGAACTCCCGCGACCCCGAGCGGGTGGCGCTGGCGTACACCGAGGACTCCGAGTGGCGGAACCGGGACGTTTTCCTGCGCGGACGCGAGGAGATCCGCGCCTTCCTGCGCGAGAAGTGGCGCCGCGAACTCGACTACCGGCTGCGCAAGGAGCTGTGGACGTACACCGACCACCGCATCTCGGTCCGCTTCACGTACGAGTGGCACGACGAGGCCGGGCAGTGGTGGCGCAGCTACGGCAACGAGCAGTGGGAGTTCGCCGCGAACGGCCTGATGCGGCGGCGCTACGCCAGCATCAACGACCTGGCCATCGCCGAACGCGACCGGCAGCTCACGGACTGAGCCGTGGCCCGGCCCACGCCGCGCGCGGACCTCGCTGCCCGTCACCGGCCACGCGGGCGCGGGGCGCACGCGCCGGGCTAGGCGGTGTCCGAGGGCGGCGCGCCGGATATCGCGGTGAGCCGCCACAGCG
>NZ_JAGMUE010000081.1:0-12855 GCF_019049165.1 Streptomyces sp. AC627_RSS907 | reverse complement strand
ACCCACAACTCCCCCGCCCGCACCCCCGCCTTCACCACCACCGTCACCGAAGCGGTGCTCCCCGGCATCGTCGCCCCGGACGGCATCCAGGTCCGCACCCGGCCCGCCCGCCCGGCCGGCCCCGGGCAGGTCGTGCTGGCCATGGAAGCCGCCGGGGTCTCCTTCGCCGAACAGCAGATGCGCCGCGGCAAATACTTCGACCAGCCACCCTTCCCCTTCGTCCCCGGCTACGACCTCGTCGGACGCGCCGTCGACGTGGGCGAGGGCGTCCCCGGTGACCTGCTGGGACGGCGCTTCGCCGTGCTGACCAAGACCGGAGCCTGGGCCACCCACGTCACCGTCGACGCCGGCGACCTGACCGAGGTACCCGACTCCGTCGACCCCGCCGACGCGGAGACCTTCGTGGTCAACGGCATCACCGCCTGGCAGATGCTCCACCGCCTCGCGAAGATCCGCCCCGGCCAGACCGTCCTCGTGCACGGCGCGAACGGCGGCGTCGGCTCCACCCTCGTCCAACTCGCCCGCATCACCGGCGCCCAGGTCGTCGGCACCGCCTCCGCCACACACCACGACGCCGTCCGCGCACTGGGCGCCACCCCCGTCGACTACCGGGCCCCCGACATGCACGACCAACTGCGCGCACACGCCCCCCAGGGCTACGACGCGGTCTTCGACCACATCGGCGGCGAGGGCATCCTCACCTCCTACCGCCTGCTCGCCGCCAAAGGCACACTCGTCGCCTACGGCACCGCCTCCACCCGCGACGTCCAGGGCTCGTCGAAAGCCCCGGTCCTCAAACTGTTCGCCCGCCTGATGCTCTGGAACTCGCTCCCGGGCGGCAAGAGCGCCCACTTCTACAACATCTGGGCCGGCCGACGCAGGCTCCACACCTTCCGCGCCAAGCTGCACACCGACCTGGGCCAGGTCCTCACCCTGCTCGCCGACGGCGCACTCGTCCCCCAGGTCGCCGCCCGCATCCCCCTCACCGAGGTCGGCGAAGCCGTACGACTCGCGGAATCCGGCACCGTCGTCGGCAAAGTCGTCCTGGTGCCGTAGACACACGACGGCCGAGCCACTGGAGGAGCCCCCGACCCCGCGTCCGACACCTGCGGGGGAAGGGGCTCCGCCGCGTGGCCTCGTCAAGCCCGGCACCGTCCTGCGCACCGAGCCCGGCACCGTCCTGCGCACCGAGGCCGGCACCGTCCGCGAAGCCGTCGACGAGCGAGGAACCCACGGCGGCGCGGTTCATCCGGCCGGTGCCGCGGGCGCGGGCCGGGACAGCCCGTCCATGCCGTGCGCAACGCCCAGGCCGCGGGGCCGTGTCACAGTCCGCCCCACTTCCTGGCCGCGTCGATCAGCCTGTCCCGTACGACGCCGAGGACGGGGTCGGGGAGGGCGCCGCTCCGCGTGGCCAGGTACAGCGTGTTGAGCGGGGGGAACGCGGGCTCGTGGAGCTGGACGACGCGGCCGGCGGCCAGGGCCGGCTCGGCCAGATAGCGGGGCAGGACGGAGATGCCGGCCCCGGCTTCGACAGCGGCGAGGACGGCCCGGAGATCGGGGACGACGAGCGCGACGGGGTTGGCGGGGCGGTGGCCGAACTCGCTGCGCCAGTAGCGGCGCACGATCGGCAGGTCCTCCGCGTAGGCGACGAGCGGGAGGCCGGCGAGGGCCTCCGCCGGATGGGTACGGAGCCGGTCGGCGCTCAGGGTGTGGGCGACCGCCGGCGTGCCGACGACCAGGAACTCCTCGTCCACCAGCGGTTCGGCGAGGAGGTCACGGTGTGTGGGCCGGATGGCGGAGACCACCAGGTCGAGCCGCCCGCCCGACAGTTCGGCGAGCAGGTGGCCGGCGAGTCCGAGCGTCGCGTGGACGTACAGGCCGCGGCCGGTGAGAGAGGCGAGCGCGGGCAGGACCCGCACCGACATGACCTCGGACGCGCCGCCGATCCGCACCGACCCGTGCAGGGCCGGCTCGGTGTGCGCCGGCCCGAGCGCGTCCTGGAGCCCGTCCACGTGAAGGCCCACCCGGGCCGCGAGGGCGGCGGCGCGGGGCGTGGGGGTGACTCCCCTGCGGGACCGCAGGAACAGCGGCTCCCCGACCTGTTCCTCCAGCCGGGCGAGCTGGCCGGTGACGGCAGGCTGGGTCACGCCCAGTCGGTCGGCCGCGGCCGAAAGGGATCCCGCTCGGTAGATCTCCAGGAACGTGGCCAGGAGGTCCAGGCTGGGCACGCGGGCTCTCTCCCTCGGTCGTTCAGGTGATCGGTCCACGGCGGAGGCCGACCGCTCCCGACGTGTCACTCCGACACCGTACTGCGCTGCTCCGCCGTCCCGTCCGTCTCGTCTTCCCCTGCCGTCCACGGCGGCCGGGCGAGGGACGGCGAGGCTGCGACGGCCGGGACGCCGGGCGCTGGTGATGCCGCCCCGCTCCCGGCCGCCGATGTCCTGGCGGTGGGTCAGCCGGCGGAGAGGGCCTTGAGGACGGCCTCGGCCGTTGCGACGCTGGACTGCGGGTTCTGCCCGGTGATCAGGTTGCCGTCCACCACGACCTTGCTGCTCCAGGCCGCGCCGGTCCGCAGCACCGCGCCCTTGTCGCGCAGCCGGGATTCGACGAAGAACGGGGTGTTGTCGCCCAGCCCGCCCTGGCGCTCCTCCTCGTCCGTGAAGGACGTCAGGGTCCGGCCGGCGAAGGTGAAACCACCGTCGCTCCCCGTCGCGCTCAGCAGGGCCGCGACGCCGTGGCACAGGGCGGCCACGGTCCTGCCCTGGGCGTCGGCCTCGTTCAGGAGCCGGCCGAGATCGGCGTCCTGCGCCAGGTCGGCCATCGGGGCGTGACCGCCGGGTATGTAGAGGGCGTCGTAGTCGCTCGCCCGCACGTCCGAGAGCTTGAGCGGCGTGGAGAGCTCGTCGTCGATGCCGGCGAGGTAGGCGCGGAACGCGTCGGCGTCCGCCTCGGAGACGCCGCCCTGGCTGCTGAGACTGAGATCGTCGACGGCCGGGCGGACACCGGCCGGGGTGGCGAAGTCCACGCCGACGCCGGCGGCCTTGAGGACCTTGTGCGAGGCGGCGACCTCCTCGGCCCAGTAGCCGGTGGGGTGAGTGGATCCGTCGGCCAGCTTCAGACTGGTTGCCGCGGAGATGACCATGAGAATCTTCGACATTGATGCCTGGCCTTGTCAGTCGGGAAGGGCATTGCGTCACGTGCGCCGCCGGAGCCTGGCGGGGGCGGCACCGCTGACAACCTCAGGATCCACGACGAGCATCCCCGTGTGTTTCCCCGAGCCATAAGGCTTCTTATGGCGGGCGGTTGCGTCGCGACGGCTTCTTCGTCCGGCACCGGAGGCCGCGCGGCGGTCGCGGGTTTTGGGAACACCCGGTCGCCGACCGGGAGGACCACGCCGTCCAGCCGAGGGGGAACGCCGGGGCGCACGCCTCGTCAGCCCGCCCGCGGACGCGGTGCGAGCGCTGTCATCCACCAGGCGCGTATAGCGCTCCACTCCCTTGCGCACCCCTTCGCCCGCTCGGCGGGCAGGGCGTCCGTGCCCACCAGTCCCCGGTGGCGGCCGGAGGCGGCGCCGTACACGTAGCAGCGGTGGTTGACCGCGCGCCGGCCGTCCGAGGAGTGCTCGTCGGGCCCGTCGTCGGCGTCCTCGTTCGTGACCTCGGACAGGTGCCAGGCGTCGGCGGCGGCGAGCAACCGCTGTTCACCCAAGGCGCCCCCGCGCAGCAGCATCAGGGCGGCGAACTGGTCGGCGGCATCCTCTTCCCGGCCGCGCACGCGCAGTCCGAGGACGTCCACGAGGGCGTGCGCCATCTCGTGGTACAGCGTTTCCAGCATGACGGCTGCCACGTCGTCGTCCGCCCGCCCGGGTCCGGCCCGCCGGAAGAGCTCCCGCGTCTCGGAGACCTCGTCGTAGCAGACCTCCACGCGCGTGAACTCGGGATCGTAGGAGGACCCTTCGCCGTCACACGAGACCACGCCGACGGATATCGGCCGGTCCACCTCGACCAGAGCGGAAACCGCCGACGCGGCCTCCTCCACCACCTTCCGCCCGCGCAGGAACGCCGCGTCGTCCCGGTCGGTGCCCGTGGGCGTCTCGTACCGGATCGCGATGCCCGAGCCTCCCGCCCCGGTACGGACGGCATCATCCGGTTTCTGGCAGCCGGACACACCGGCGACCGCTGCCAGCACGATCCCTGCGAGGCCCGCACCGAACCGGCCCACCGACCGCGTCCCCCACCCGCCCCGCATCGTCACCACCATCGTGCCCCGGCGAGGGGAACCGACGGAACACCGGCAGCCGGTGAGGGAGCCGACTGCCTGCCGGCGGGCCTCGGCCCGTGTCGGAACCCGAGTGCCGGACCTTGGGGGAAGCCTCTTCGACCGCTCACGGACCGGTGATGCCCTCGGCCCTCTGGACGACGGAGCGGAGCTTGTCCACCACGGTGTCGTGCCGCCTCTCGCGCTCCGCCCGGTCCGCCGGCACCAGCCGCGCCGCGGCCCGCACGGCGTGGGTGTCCGGGTCACCGAAGGCCGTCCGCGGGTGCTCTCCCGTATCCGCGCAGTGCGCCGTGACATCCTTGACCGCCCGGAGCACGACGTCCCGGTCCACGCCCGGTTGCATGGCCAGCCGCACCTGGAAACGCGCCATCCACTTCTCGCGGTCCTTCTCCCTCTCCGCGTCCGTCGTCCGGCCCTTCTTCACGTACTCTCCCGGGTGATCGGTGTTCGTCCGTCGTGGAGTGGGACGCTGCGGCGCCCGAGCGGGTTGCGGTCTCCCGTTTCCCACCCGCCTCGAACGCACGCCGTGGGAGGGAGCCGTCCTACCCGCTGCGAACGGTAGGGGCGTGCTGTCCGTGGGCCGCGCGCGGCTGGTGACACACTGCGGTGGTGGAACTGACCGATCACAGGAACACAGTCTCCCTCCGCCCGCTGCGCTACGAGTTCCGCACCGCCAGGGGCGACGCCCACGACGACAACTGGCTGGTCGTCGGTGGGCGCGTGACGACCACGGACGGCAGCTGGACTTTCGCCGGTCCTTGTCTGCTGACCGATGAAGCCCGTCAGGTGGCCGTCTGGCTCCGAGCCGTGGCGGCGGGAACGGTGGCTGTGACCGGACCCGACCCCGACGGCACGTTGTCCCCGGACCTCTCCTTCATCGAGCCGGTCCTGGCCTTCGGTCTCGCCGGCCGCACCGGGAGTGGGGCGGTGCTTCGCGTGCACCTGTCCCTGGAGGCGATGCCCCCTTGGCGGCAGGACGATGACGAGGCGGACGCGCACCAGTACGTCGTGGAGGTGGAGACGGCGGCGGCCGCGCTGCTCCACGCGGCCGACCAGTGGGACCTCGAGCTGGCGCCCTTTCCGAGCCGCTGAACGGCGGACCTGACAAGGATCGGTCCCGGACGCGCACGGTCGGGCCCTCGCCGCCGCGGTGCCGTCCCGGCGGTCGTACGGAGCCGGCCTGGGCCACCTCTTGCCTTCGACGGGCTGCGCCTGCGTCAACCTCCGACCGAGTGCCCCGTTGCCCGGCCCGGGTGTCGTCGTTGCCTGAGTGAGGGGCGCATGGGGAGGGCCTTGTATGCCTTCGGTGCTTCCGGCGTGCGCCTTTCCCCTGTGACAACAGGGGTGGAATCTGTCTCTCCCGGCCAGCGTACCAAGGTGGTCCCGATGACGACGAGCAGTACCAGCGACAACTCCGCGACGTCCCCCGAGCCCGGGCCGCAGCCGCCCGCGGGCAGGCGGAGCAGGCGCAACAGCGCGACGACCCTGGCCTACGCCGTGGCGATCGTCGGCGCCGTGGCGGCGGCCGTCCTGTCCCCACTCGGAGAGCACGTCATGAAGGCTCTCCTCGACGAGCCGACCTGTCCGGGTGAGGCCTGCGAGGGGAAGAACCCGCAGAACCAGGGATGCGGCGAGGACGCGCGCACCTTCAAGCCCACCGTCGGTAACCCGGCCCTCCTCCAGCTCCGCTACAGCGAGGACTGCCAGGCGGTGTGGGGGCGGATCGAGCGGGGGAGCCCGGGAGACCTGGTGACGGCAGAGGTCACCGGGGGGACCAAGCGCACTGCCGAGATCGAGTACGGAAACGACAAGTTCACCAGCATGGTGAGCGTGGGCGACGGCGAGTTCCAGGTCACCGCCTGTGCGGTCCCCAAAGCGGGCGGCGAGAGCACGTACGAGCGCTACTGCATCCACGCGAGCGAGGCGACGGCCTGGCGGTGACCCGGAGGGTGGCCGCCAGGCCGTCGCCTGTCCGCCATCGGCCGAGGGCTGTCGGTCCGGGAGGCCGCCCGCACGGTCTTCCGCGGCGAACGCCACCGACGATCGCCGTTCCCCCGAAGACGCGTTTCCCGGGCCGGAACGCCCGCGCCGTTCCCGTACCGCCGCGCCGCTGCCGGAACGCCCGCGCCGTTCCCGTACCGCCGCGCCGCTGCGGCCAGGCCCCTGTGCCGAGCACGGCGCACGCCGCACGACCGGTCACGCGGCGGGGCCTTCCGCTGGAAACGCCCCGCAGGCGGCGGTGGCCGGGCGGGCGGAGACGGTGGCGTCGCGCTCCGGTGCGAAGGGGCCGTCGCCCCGAAGGTGCGGACGGCCCGGCATCACCGGCGGCGCTCTGGCAGGTGCGGCCGGGCCGTCTCCGTCGCCCGTGGGGACACGGTCAGGCCGTGTGCTGGTACGTCGGGTAGGTGATGTAGCCGGCGTCGCCCCCCTGGTAGAAGGTGTCCTCGTCGACGGGGGCGAGGGGCAGGCCCGAGCGCAGGCGTTCGACCAGGTCGGGGTTGGCGAGGAAGCCGCGGCCGAAGGCGATCAGGTCGGCGCCCAGGTCCAGCCAGTGGTCGGCCTCCGCCCGCCCGGTCTGCTGCGGGCCGCCGGGCATGGCGGGGCTCATGATGAGGGTGCCCGGCCAGGTCTTGCGCAGGTGGATAAGGGTTTCCTCGTCGGTGGTGGCCGTCAGGTGCACGTAGGCGAGGTCGAGCCGGGCCAGTTCCGTCAGAAGGGCGATGTTCAGCTCGGCCGCGTCGTCCTCGGTCACCCCCCAGATCCCGCCCCCGGGCGACAGGCGGATGCCCGTACGGGCGGCGCCCACGGCCTCGGCGGTGGCGGCGGCGGCCTCGACGGCGAAGCGGATCCGGTTGGTGACCGAGCCGCCGTAGCGGTCGTCGCGCAGGTTGGCGTTGGACGACAGGAACTGGGAGATCAGGTAGCCGTTGGCGCCGTGCAGCTCGACCCCGTCGAAGCCCGCGTCGACGGCGCGGCGGGCGGCGTCCGCGTAGGACCGGACGTGCTCGGGGACCTCGTCGGTCTCCAGGGCCCGCGGCACGGGTATCGGCTGCGGGCCGCTCGGGGTGAACACGTTGCCCGGGGCGGGCACGGCCGACGGGCCGACCGGCTGCAGGCCCGTGGTCTCGTGGTGCGAGACCCGGCCGCCGTGCATGATCTGGGCGAAGACGCGTCCGCCGTTGGCGTGGACGGCGTCGGTCACCTGCCGCCAGGAATCCGTCTGCTCGTCGGTGTGCAGGCCGGGCGTGCCCGGGTTGGACTGCCCGACGAGGCTGGGCTGCACGCCCTCCGTGACGATCAGGCCGGCCGTGGCGCGCTGCGCGTAGTAGGTGGCCATCGAGGGGGTGGCCAGGCCGCCGGCGGCGGCCCGGACGCGGCTCATGGGGGCCATGACGGTCCGGTTGGGCAAAGTGAGCCCGCCGAGGCGGTAACTGCTGAACAGGGAAGGCATGCTGGTTCTCCTCAGGTACGCCGGTGCTCCGTCCGCCGGAGCACACGAGTACGCTAAAACCTGACACCTGTGTCAGATGCAACCGGAGAACACCGCGGATTCGTGTGGGGCACATCACAGGATCACAGGACCCGCGGTGCTGTGAACCACCACGGGAGACAGTCGTGCGAATCGGAGAGCTCGCGGCCCGCGCCGGGGTGAGTGTGCGGTCATTGCGCTACTACGAGCAGCAGGGACTGCTCACCAGCACCCGCACGCCGGGCGGACAGCGGGAGTACACCGAGCAGGACGTGGGCCGCGTCCGCTTCGTCCAAGGGCTGTACGCGGCCAACCTCTCCAGCCGCACCATCGCCGAACTCCTGCCGTGCACCGACTCCCCGAGCGTGCACAACTCCGACGCGGCGCTGGAGCGGATGGCCCGCGAACGCGAGCGGATCACGGCGCAGATCGACGAACTCCTGCGGGCCCGGGACACCCTCGACGACATGGCCGCCGTGGCCCGGGCCCACCGCGAGTCCCTGGTGCGGCCGGCCCCTGCCGCGGACGAACCGGCGGTGACCCGGGACCCCACGCCGCACTCGTCGTGCCACACGCAGCACCCGCCCGGCACGTCCGCCTCCGACTGCTCCGGCTGCTCCGCAGTCCCCGCCGGCCGGACACCGCGCAGGTCCCGTACGACTCTCAGGGCTGCCGCGGTCGCGTCGGGCGGCGAAGAGGCGCGAGGCGAAGTGAGGGCCGGCGCCGAGTGAACTCGACCACCTGAGCTGAGGCGAGGCGCCGTGGGACGTCGGGGCCTCGCCTCAGCCGTTCCGGGAGGGGGCTACCGCGCGGACAGAGGCGTGACCGCGACCTGGTCGATCACCGGCGCATAGGGAGACCGCTGGTCGTACTGGTTGTAGGTGTCACCGTCGAAGTCCGGCAGTTCCTCCGCCGTGAAGGTCAGCCGGTTGGTGCCCTTCCTGAGGGTGACCGGCACGGTCAGCTCACGGAAGTCGTTGAAGTGGAAGGTGGTCGGGAACAGGACGCGGTGGGCCGGGCCCCCGTTGACGGAGAGGTCGGCGTGCCGGGCGACCGGGTCGGGGTTGTAGTGGGTGGCGGGTGCCTGTTCGCCGTTCGAGTAGCGGATGGTCAGTGCGTGCCGGCCGGACCTGGCGGCCACCACGTCGAGGGTGAGGGCGTTAGCCGTGCCGCCGCCGATGTCCGTGACGGCCTTGCCGCCGTTGGCGAAGCGGTAGGTGTCGGTCACCTTCGCGGCTCCCGAGAGCGAGCCCTTCTCGGCCGGGTGGACGCTGGACACGAGAGTCCCCCGCGACGGTGCCACCCGCAGCCGGTCGAGGACCAGCGCGCCCGACTCGCCGGTCACGGTGATCTTGTTGACGCCGCCGGAGAGGAACAGCCGAACCCTGTCCGTGCCCTTCTTGTCGCCCCCGGCCAGGGGCAGTTGGAGTTTCTCGCCGTTGAGGGCCAGGCTCGCCCGGCCGCCGCCCAGGTGGTCGACGGAGACGGTGGACTCACCGTCTGCGGGGGAGTGGACCCAGAAGGTCGCGGAGGCGCCGCCGGTCAGCGGTACCGTGCCGGGACCGGAGGCGCCGGCACGGGTGTAGGCGGGCCGGGTTCCGTGGAGCGTGGCGTACTCGGCCTCGTAGAGGGCCGGCTGCGTGACGTGCGCGTCGCGCAGGCGGAGGTCCATCCTGTCGATGATCGCGTCGCCCCTGGTGACGCCGAGATCGGGATCCTGCGCGGCGAGCGTGATCCGGTGCCTGCCGGCGCTCAGTCTCACCGTCGTGTCGGTGTGACCCCACACCACCCACTTGTAGCCCAGGGGCAGCCGCAGCTCCTGCGGGTCCTCGCCGTCGACGCGCAGGAAGACGTTGGTCGGTCCCTGCTCCTTCACCAGGCCGTACAGGTTGTAGGAGTTGGCGAAGACGCTCAGGTCGTACGTGCCGTCCTGCGGGACGTCGACGTCGAAGGCGAGGACCCCGTCGGAGCCGGTGCGCAGGCCGCCCACGTTGTAGGCGCCGGACGTGGCGAACTTGCCGACGTCGGAGGGCGTTCCCTCCGGTCCGTTCCTGGAGTAGCCCGAGCCGGTGTACGTCGCGTCCTCGGCCTCGTACGTCCCGCGCCAGCCGACCGAGGGCGAGGCCTGCACGCCCCCGCCGCCGCCGGGGGAGAGGATGACCTGGTACGCGGACATCTCGTTCATGCCCCGCATCGGCAGGGTCACCGTGCCGTCCGCGCCGACCTCGACCTTCCGGTCGGTCAGCCGCAGTGGCTGCGCCGAGTCGCCGACCTGTCCGGTCCAGGGGATCTCCTGCACCGTGGCGTGCACGCTCTTCCCGAACAGCCCGGGGTCGACGTTGCGGAAGACGACGTCCGCGTCACCGCTCTTGCCGCCGAAGAGGGTCCTGGACTGCTTCTTGCTCTCGTCCAGGGTGGCCACGCCCTGGAGCGTGTACTGCACGTTGGGATGGGGCGCGGTCACCCGCACCGTGTGCCCGGACATCTGGCCGTAGGCGTTGAACAGCCACCACTGGCCGTTGCCCTTGTTGGCCTCCACGGCGGAGTCGTTGAGGTTGCCGTCGATGTTCCAGTACGCCAGGTCGGCGTCGATCTTCGACTCCTCGATGGCGGAGACCCACTGGACGACCTGGCCGGGCACCGAGAGGTGGTAGTTGTGGCCGTACTCGTTGACGTTGACCGGCAGCGGGCCGATCCCGATCTCCTTCTCCCACCCGCGGTACCTGGCCACACTCGTGCGGATCGCCGCGGGCGAGGACAACTCGTGCCAGGTCATCACGTCCGGCACCACGTCGTTCTCTTTGGCGTACGTGAGGAAGCCCTTGACCTGGTCGAAGAGCAGGGAGGTGTTGGGGCCCGCGATCCGCGCGTCCGGGTCCAGGCTCCTGATCAGGTGGTGCACCTCCTTCCAGGCCGCGAAGTACTCCTGCGGGTCGTCCAGCCAGGAGACGTTGTCGTAGCTCCAGGCACCGGTGCCGAACATGTTCCCTTCGGGTTCGTTGAAGGGGACGTAGACGACGTGGTCCTTGTAGTCGCCCATGGTCATGACCTGGCGGACCTGCTTCGCGATCTTCTCCTTGAAGTCCGCGAGCCGGGCGGGGCCGTCGGCGCCCGGCCACTGGTAGGGGAAGCCGCGGTAGATGTCGGTCATGTAGATGTAGACGTCCTCGCCACCCGAGTCCACGAACGGCGGCAGGATCTCCAGAGCGTCCGCTCCCGGGTGCTGCGGACCGTCCTGGGCCTTGGTGGACACGGTGCGCAGCCGCATGCCCTCGATGAGGTTGCGGCTCGGCACGCCGTCCCCGTAGACGCCGTACAGGGAGCCGGACGCGCCGCCGTGGAAGACGCCCGTGTCGGTGGCGAGGTCGATGACGAGCCGTTCGGACTCCGCCGCCCCGGCCGTCCCGGCCGAAGGGCCGGCGAGCAGGGTGGCCGCGACGGCCACCGCCGCGGCACCCGCTGCCGTCGTTCTTGATCGTCTCACTGAGGTCTCCAGGAGTCGGTGCGGTGGATGAGGAGGGGGCTTCACCGGTGCTCGACGTGGGTCTGCGAGGGCGCCGCACGGAAGGCACCGCAGGACAACGGGGTGCGGCCGACCGGTGCGGAGGGGAACGGACGCCAGGAACGACGCCGCCAAGGACGAACGCTGTCAGGAACGAACGCTGTCAGGGACGAACGCTGTCAGGAACGACCGCTGTCAGGAACGACCGCCTCTGTCGAACCGGTTCGAGGGAAGCTAGCACCGGCGAAACCGGCCAGCAATACTCAGGACAGAGGGAGTTGGAGCCGGTAAAGGCGAGGTGTCCGGGCCGCCGTCGCGGAAAAGCCGGCGCAGAGTGTTGACAGCGGCTGGGGCCCTTTCTAACGTCGCCGTAGCGAACCGGTTCGACCACCTCGACCGCCGGTCGCCACCTCTTCCGCATCGTCAGCGCCGCCTGACCGGTTGCCCGCACCACCCCTTCGCAGCCGCCCACTGATCCGCGCCCACTGATCCGACCGAGGAGCCGCCGTGAACATCGGTGAAATCGCCAGCCGCGCCGGTGTCTCACGCAGCACCGTGTCCTACGCGCTCAGTGGGAAGCGCCCCGTCTCGGACGACACCCGCCGGAAGATCCAGCAGGTCATCGACGAGCTGGGGTACCGGCCCAACGCGAGCGCCCGTGCCCTCGCCAACGGCCGGACCAGCACGATCGGCCTGGTCTTCCCGCCGGCCGGGAACCACTACACCGGCATGCAGCTGGACTTCATCGGCAGCGTCGTGGAAGCCGCCGCGGCGCACGATCACGACGTCCTGCTGTCACCGAGTGGTGCGGACAGCGACCGCTCGTTCCAACGCCTGCTGGGGGAGCGGCGCGTGGACGGCGCCATCCTGATGGAGATCAGGCTGGAGGACGACCGGGTCGACCACCTCACCGCGCTGGACTTCCCCTGGGTCGCCATCGGCCGCACCGCGCGTCCGGAGGACGGATGGTGGGTCGGCCTGGACCACACCGCGCTGGCGGCGGCGTGCGTCCACCATCTCGCGGACCTCGGCCACCGCAGGGTCGCCTTCGTGAACCGGCCGGAGCAACTGCTGCGGGCCGGATACGAATCCGCCCACCGGGGACTCGACGGGTTCACCAAGGCCGCCGCGGAGCGCGGGCTGACCGTGCGGACGTACTGCTGCGGGGACGACGCCGCGTCGGGTCAGGCGTGCGTGGAGCAGATCCTCCACGACGACCCGGCCACCACGGCCCTGGTCACCCTGAACGAGGCGGCTCTGGGCGGCCTCTACCGGGCGCTCGCTCAGGCGGGCCGTCATGTGCCGCGCGACTTCTCGGTCACCGGCGTGGTGGCCGGCCGGTGGGCGGAGACGGTGACGCCGCAGCTCACCGCGGCGGACGTGCCGGCGGAGGAGATGGGCCGGCGTGCCGTCGAACTCCTCATGGAACGCCTCGACCACCCGGGCGCCGCACCCCGGCACCATCTCCTCGCACCACCGATCTCCCTGCGGGCCAGCACCGGCCCCGCCGGCACAACGGCCCCGGCCTAGGTCCCGGCGGACCTCGCCTCCCCGCGCAGCTCCCGTCCCACCGGCTTCCGCCCGGCCCAGCCGTCCCGCCGTACCC
>NZ_JAGMUE010000788.1:0-546 GCF_019049165.1 Streptomyces sp. AC627_RSS907 | reverse complement strand
CTGACCCCGGCCCCGGGTGCCGCCGGCACCCGCGCGGCCAGCGGTCACGAGAAACCAGAGCAAGGGGGCGACCAGCCATGAGCCAGCCATGAGTGCGCACGCGAGCGGCGAGGGCGGCCTGGCCGCCGCGGCGGCCGGAGCCGCGGCACAGCACGGGCCGCGACCGGGAACGCGGGCCCAGCGCCACTCCGGACCCGGCCGCGGCTCGCGCAGATTCCCGCGCATCACCCGGGACACGGCGCGCCCGGAGGGGGGCGGCCGGGCGGCGAGCGGACAGGCGCCCGCGCCGGCGCGCCAGTGGCCGCTGCTCACGGTGATGAGCGGCGTCGCCGCCGGGCTGCTGGTCGTCGCCCTCGACGCGCACCGCGCCGGCACCCTGGTGATCGGCTTCTCGCTGCTCCTCGGGGCGCTGCTGCGCTGGCTGCTGCCCTCCGTGGGGATGCTGGCGGTCCGTTCGCGCTTCACCGACATGGTGACGTACGGGCTGCTCGGGTCCCTGATCGTGGTGCTGTCGATGATGACGCAGCCGGACCCGTGGCTGGAGAT
>NZ_JAGMUE010000787.1:0-599 GCF_019049165.1 Streptomyces sp. AC627_RSS907 | reverse complement strand
CCCCGAACTTACCGCCGGCACCCTCGGCACCCTCGCGCTGCTCCAGGCGATGGGCGACGTCGGCCTGGACGCCCCGCTGTGGTGCGCCACCCGGGGCGCCGTCTCCACCGGCGAGGCCGACCCCGTCACGCACCCCGCCGCCGCCCCCGTCTGGGGCGTCGGCCGGGTGGCCGCGCTGGAGTACCCGCAGCGCTGGGGCGGCGTCGTGGACCTGCCCGCCGACGCCGGCGAGCGGGCCCAGCGCGCCCTGGCCGCCGCGCTGGCCGGCGGCGCGGGCGAGGACCAGGTCGCGGTGCGCCCGGCCGGCCTGTTTGCCGCCCGCCTGGTGCGCGCGGGCGGCGCCGACCGCCCCGCGACCGGCGCCTGGCGCCCGGGCCCCGGCACCGTCCTCATCACCGGCGGCACCGGCGCGCTCGGCGCGCACGTCGCCCGCTGGCTGGCCCGCGCCGGCGCCCAGCACCTGCTGCTCACCAGCCGCCGCGGCCCGGACGCGCCCGGCGCCGCCGCACTGGAGCGGGAACTGACCGCGCTCGGCGCGGCCGTCACGGTCGCCGCGTGCGACGCCGCCGACCGCGACGCGCTCGCCGCCACCCTCGACG
>NZ_JAGMUE010000786.1:0-635 GCF_019049165.1 Streptomyces sp. AC627_RSS907 | reverse complement strand
TCCCATGACCCTCACCCCTCCTGACGTCGTCCGCTCCGCCTACGCCCAGCTCGTCGTCACCGACCTGGCCAAGGCCCGCTGGTTCTGGGTCGACATGCTCGGCTTCCACCTCCAGTACGAGGACGAGTCCCTGCTGTGCCTGCGCGGCACCGACGAGCTGACCCACCACTCCCTGGTGCTCCGCAAGGGCGGGACGGCGGCCTTGGACCACCTCTCCTACCGGGTGCGCACCAGCGAGGACGTCGACCGCGCCGAGGCGTACTTCACCGCGCTCGGCCGGCCCGTGCGCCGCGTGCCCAAGGGAGCGGGCACGCCGGGGGTCGGCGACGCCGTGCGCGTCATCGACCCGCTCGGCTTCCCGGTGGAGTTCTTCCACGACATCGAGCGCGCCGAGCGCCTCATCCAGCGCTACGACCTGCGCCGCGGCGCCGAGATAGCGCGCCTGGACCACTTCAACATCTGCACCCCCGACATCCCCGCCGCCTACGCCCACTACGAGGCGCTCGGCTTCGGCTGCTCGGAGACGATCGAGGGCGACGAGCACGAGCTGTACGCGGCCTGGATGTACCGCAAGCAGACCGTCCACGACGTGGCCTTCACCGGCGGCGCGGGCCCGCGCCTGCACCACGTGGGCG
>NZ_JAGMUE010000785.1:0-368 GCF_019049165.1 Streptomyces sp. AC627_RSS907 | reverse complement strand
TAACGGTGCGGGGTTCCCCTCTCTACCAAAAATTGTTCGGCGGCGTCCTACTCTCCCACAGGGTCCCCCCTGCAGTACCATCGGCGCTGTAAGGCTTAGCTTCCGGGTTCGGAATGTAACCGGGCGTTTCCCCTACGCTATGACCACCGAAACACTATGAAACAATCAACCGCACCACGCCTACAATCACGTGGGGTTGTTCGTGGTTTCAGAACCAACACAGTGGACGCGAGCAACTGAGGACAAGCCCTCGGCCTATTAGTACCGGTCACCTCCACACCTCACGGTGCTTCCAGATCCGGCCTATCAACCCAGTCGTCTACTGGGAGCCTTACCCCATCAAGTGGGTGGGAGTCCTCATCTCGAAG
>NZ_JAGMUE010000784.1:0-653 GCF_019049165.1 Streptomyces sp. AC627_RSS907 | reverse complement strand
GCGACCATCAGACCGGCGGCGGCGATACGGGCCGTGCCGAAGCGTTCCTTCAGGAACAGCGCGCCGATCGCGGCACCCACGATGATGCTGGACTCGCGCAGTGCGGCGATCGGCGCGAGCGGCGCCCTGGTCTGCGCCCACAACACCAGCCCGTACGCGAAGACCGACAGCACCCCGCCGCCCAGGCCGCGCACGGCCACCGGCCGGAGCTGGCCGACGAGCGCGCCGCGCCGGGTGGCCAGCGCGTACGCGGGGATGGCCAGGCCCTCCAGGATCATCAGCCAGCCGATGTAGCCCATCGAGGTGCCGGAGGCGCGCACGCCCACGCCGTCCACGACGGTGTACGCGGCGATCGACAGGCCCGTGGCCACCGCGGCGGCCAGCGCCGCCCAGTGCGGCCGGGCGCCGGAGCCACGGATGCCCCACAGGGCGAGGCCGACCAGGCCGGCCGAGGCGACGACGACGCCCGCCGTCTGCCAGCCGCCCGGTCTCTCGTGCACGAAGACCGCGGCGAGCACGGTCACCACCAGCGGCGCCGTGCCGCGCGCGATCGGGTACATCTGCCCGAAGTCGCCGAGCCGGAACGAGCGCATCAGCAGCGCCTGGTAGAGCACGTGGATCACGGCGGAGGCCACGAGATACGGCCAGGCCCC
>NZ_JAGMUE010000783.1:0-730 GCF_019049165.1 Streptomyces sp. AC627_RSS907 | reverse complement strand
GAGTTGCGCCCCGACGTGGTCCTGATGGACGTGCAGATGCCGCGCCTGGACGGCGTATCGGCCACCGGCCAGATCGTCGCCGACGGCCTGGCCGACGTGCTCGTGCTGACCACCTTCGACCTGGACGAGTACGTGTTCGGCGCGCTGCGCGCGGGCGCGGCGGGCTTCCTCCTCAAGGACAGCGAGGCGACCGAACTCCTGGCGGCGGTCCGCACGGTGGCCCGCGGCGAGGGGCTGATCGCCCCGTCGGTGACCCGCCGGCTGATCCGCGAGTTCGGCCGGGTGCAGCCGCCCGGGTTGGCGAGCGGGCCCGACACCGCACTCCTGGACACGCTGACCCCACGGGAGCGCGAGGTGTTGGGCGCGCTCGGCGAGGGGTTGTCGAACGCGGAGATCGCCACCCGCCTGACGATGGCGGAGGCTACGGTGAAGACGCACGTGAGCCGGTTGCTGGCCAAACTGGAGCTGCGCAGTCGGGTGCAGGCCGCGGTACTGGCGCAGGAGTGGGGCGTGAGCGCTCCCCCGCGACGGCCGTAACCGGAATCCTCCAATCTCACTTTGGTCCAGACCTATTGACCCAGTGGTCCAGACCTCCTTACGCTCCCTTCACATCTTTGGTGAGCGTGTCATGACAATGACGGCTTACCGGGCGGCGCACGTTTCGCGAAGATCTCAGCCCGATATCCGGACGACCCCCCATCCGGACCCGAGTATCCAGGAGCCCCTGCAG
>NZ_JAGMUE010000782.1:0-598 GCF_019049165.1 Streptomyces sp. AC627_RSS907 | reverse complement strand
GCATGACCGTGGTGGACGGCTGGACGCTGGTCGCGACCGAGGGACCCGTGCAGGTGTGGCGGGGCCCCGGGAGCGGTCCGCCGATCGTCGCCGCGCACGGCATGGAGGACGGCTGGAAGAGCTGGCGCACCGTGCTCGGCGCGCTGCCCGGGTACACCCCGTACTCGCTGCACCTGCCCTGGTGCGGCGGCACCGACTACGCGTGGACCGCCGAGGGCAGCCCGGCCGACTGGCTGCGGCGCGCCCTGGCGCTGCTGCCCGAGCGCCCCCGGGCGCTGTTCGGCCACTCCTTCGGCGCCAACGCCATCCTGGCCCACCTCGCCGACCTGCCCCAACAGGACGACACGGCGGCCGAGTTGGACGCCGTGGTGCTGGTCGCGCCGTTCTACCGGCCGGCCGGGTTCCCGCTGAGCGACCAGTTGCGGACGCGCTCGGTGGCCGCGCTGCGCCGCGTACTGGTGGAGGGGCTACGGGTCTCGCTCGGCCCGCGCGCCGCCCGGATGGACCGCGAGGTGCTGGCCCTGATGGAGGGCAAGCTGCTCGAGCGGGCCGTGCCCAGCGCGTTCCCCGTCTTCTACGCGGCGTTCGAGGACTCCGG
>NZ_JAGMUE010000781.1:0-725 GCF_019049165.1 Streptomyces sp. AC627_RSS907 | reverse complement strand
GGAGTGCCCGACGGGTCGGAGGAGATCTCGAAGCCGGGCTGGAGCTGCACGGGAGAGAGCGGGTCAACGATGGTGAGCTGATACGGAAGGCCGGTCCGCAGCAACTGGCGGGCCATGCCACCGGCGAACAGCCCGTACAGGGTGCCGATCTCGAGGATCTCGCCGTTCGGCGGGTTGAGCAGCGGCGTGGCGGCGAGCTTGCCGAGGATGTTGCGGGTGGAGCCGGCGATGCGCCCGACGCCACGGTTCTCCAGCTCCACCAGGGTGCGGTAGGCCAGAACGGTTTCCTTGTACGCGCCGTCGCGTCCGGTCACGACGGCGATCTGAGCAGCGAGTTCCACGATCTCTTCGCGGCTTGGCTGCCGGTCGGTCAGCCTGCCGTCGCGCCCGAGCAGCAGGTCAGTGGAGTGCGCGCGGCGCAGCTCCTCGCGGAGGACGGTGAGTTCACGGCGGGCTGAGCGAAGCTTTCTGTCAATGCGCTGGTCGAGCTGGTCAAGTACGGGCCGCAGCGCGCGACGGGCGGAACGGGAAGCGATCAGGGTGCTGTGGAACTTCACACAGCGGACCCTAGGCGCGCGCCCCGGCGCTGTGAAGCCGTGTCAGCCAGCCGTTGAAGGCCGTCAGTCAGATGAACTACATGGTCAGCGCCTGTCTTCTGGCCATTCACCAGAGGTTGCCCGAGCCGCCACCTGCCGGCCACCGTGCGAGAGGGGGCGACCCCGAGT
>NZ_JAGMUE010000780.1:0-604 GCF_019049165.1 Streptomyces sp. AC627_RSS907 | reverse complement strand
CGACGAGACCGAGCAGCTCAAGCGAGCTCTCGCCGCCGGCGGGGTACAGCTCTAACCACGGACTTCACAACCGAATACCGACCCACTTGCAAGTGCACGAATGACACCCGCGCCACGTGCCTCCCTGCCCGCTCCCGGCGGAACAGGGGACATGTGGCGCGCGTGGTAAGGAGAGTCTTTTGAGTCATCCGCACCCAGAACTCGGTCCGCCGCCCAAGCTCCCCAAGGGCGGCCTGCGCGTCACCCCGTTGGGCGGCCTGGGCGAGATCGGCCGCAATATGACGGTCTTCGAGTACGACGGACGGCTGCTGATCGTCGACTGCGGAGTGCTCTTCCCCGAGGAGGAGCAGCCCGGAGTTGACCTGATCCTGCCGGACTTCACGTCCATCCGGAACCGCCTCGGCGACATCGACGGCATCGTGCTCACCCACGGCCACGAGGACCACATCGGTGGCGTGCCGTACCTGCTCCGCGAGAAGCCGGACATCCCGCTGATCGGCTCCAAGCTGACGCTCGCCCTGATCGAGGCGAAGCTCCAGGAGCACCGCATCCGGCCCTACACGCTGGAGGTCACGGAGGGGCACCGCGAGCGGATCGGCCCCTT
>NZ_JAGMUE010000779.1:0-543 GCF_019049165.1 Streptomyces sp. AC627_RSS907 | reverse complement strand
GGCCGGAACGAGCCCCCTGGGCGGGCCGACAGCGGAGGGCACCCGTTAGGCTAGGCTGGCCTAAATTAACGGCATATCGTATGGCCGCCCCGCGGGGTCGCCGTGGACAGTGCGAAAGCAAGGGATGACGCATGCCTTTCCCCCGAACGATGCTGGCAGGCCCACGGCGGCGGATAGCGGCGGCGCTGTCGGCCGCGGCCCTCGGCGTCACCCTTCTCGCGGGATGCGGTTCCGACACCTCGGACAAGGAGAGCGACGCCGGCCCGGCGGCCGGTGGCGGCACCTTCCCGGTCACCGTGGAGCACGCCTTCGGGTCCACGGAGATCACCAAGGCCCCGCGCCGCGTCGTGACCGTGGGCTACACGGACGACCAGGCCGTCCTGGCGCTCGGCGTCAAGCCGGTCGGCATGGTCGACCAGTACCCGAACCCGGCGGGCAAGTCCCCCGACATCAACACCCAGTGGCCGTGGGTGAAGGACAAGTGGGGCGACACCCGCCCCGAGGTCATCATGGAGAACGGCGACTCGGGCCCCAACTACGAGA
>NZ_JAGMUE010000080.1:0-20244 GCF_019049165.1 Streptomyces sp. AC627_RSS907 | reverse complement strand
GGGCCGACGGGCGGCGGTGCTTGTGCGGTGGGCGTACGGCGGTGTTCGGGGGGCGGAGTGCGGGCGTGCTCGCGGGGTCGGTGTGCGGGGCGCTCGCGGGGGCGGTGGTCGTGGGCGTTCGCGGGGGCGGTGGGCGGTGGGCCCGTTGGTTGTGCGCGGGGCGCTCGCGGGGGCCGGGCGCGGTCGGCGCGCGAGCGGGCACGGAACTCCGGGGCGTGCGCGACCCGCGGCGCTACTCCCGGGGCCGGTGCACCGGGAGCCAGCGTTCCGCGTAGGCGACCGCGTCCGCCAGCGGGAACAGCCGCGCCACGGCCGCGCCGACCCGCCCGCGTACGACGGGCCGGTCCCGCTCGAAGTCGTTCCCCAGCTCGTCGAACCGCTCCGACGTGATCGAGACCTCGGTCACGCGCTCCCAGCCCACCGGCCCCGGACGCCCCACCTCCACCAGCGGGGAGGGGATCCGGTACTCGGCGAGGTGGAAGCCGGTGCACGCCTCGAAGCCCGCACCGAGCAGCAGCACCCGGGCGTCCAGCCGCTCCAGGGTCGCCAGCGGGCTGCGCTCGCCCAGCCGGCAGTCGGTCGCGTGCCCCGCGACCACCTCGGCGGCGCGCCGGCCGAGGGCCGCGAAGGACGTCTGCGGGTGAGCGCTGCGCAGGGCGCCCGGCCAGGTGCGCACGGTCTCGGGTATCACGCCGACCCCGCGCGAGGGCGTGATCAGCGGATCGTAGGCGGGCATCGCGGCCCGCACGGTGTCCCACCATTCCTCGGGCACGGGCGGGCTCCGCCACAGCGCCGGGTCCGAGAGGTCGCCGGTCTGGGTGGGGACCACCAGGGTGCCGTCCGGACCGAGCGCGTCGAGCAGTCCCTGGACGACCGCGACGGGCCCGCCGCAGACCCAGCCGAGAGAGCTGAGGGAGGAGTGCGCGAGAAGGGTGTCGCCGGTCCGCACACCCAGCTCGCGCAGCCCGGCGGCGATCGTGCCGCGGGTGACGAGTGGGCCGGTGGGAGGGGGTGTGGGCATGCCGGGGAGTGTCCCGCAGGCGCGTCCGGGACGCCACCGGATTGACCGATCAAAGATCGTTTCCGCAGGTCAGCTTAGGTATACCTAAGTGACGCAGGGCACCGTCCGATGATCGGAACGCGGCTTGCCCGCCCCGGACGAATTACGCAACAATGGCGTTGTGAAAAACGTTGGCGAGGCTCCCCAGGAGGAACTCGCGACCGGTGAGCGGTCCACCCGCAACCGTGTCGCGCGCTCCATCCTGGACCACGGGCCGTCGACCGTCGCCGAGCTCGCCGGGCGTCTGGGGCTGACCCAGGCCGCCGTCCGGCGCCACCTCGACGCGCTGGTCGCCGACGACGTGGTCGAAGCCCGTGAGCAGCGGGTCTACGGCACGCGCACGCGCGGGCGGCCCGCCAAGGTCTTCGCGCTCACCGACTGCGGCCGGGACGCCTTCGACCAGTCGTACGACAAGCTGGCCGCGGACGCCCTGCGCTGGATCGCCGAGCAGGAGGGCGGGGAGCAGGCGATCGCCGCCTTCGCCCGTGCGCGGATCGCCGCCCAGGCGGGCGCCTACCGCGAGGCGGTCGAGTCCGCAGCCCCGGACAAGCGCACAGAAGCCCTGGCCAAGGCCCTGAGTGCGGACGGGTACGCTGCTACCGCGCGGAGCGCACCCCGCCCCCAGCAGGGCGAGCAGCTGTGCCAGCACCACTGCCCGGTCGCCCATGTCGCCGAGCAGTTTCCGCAGCTGTGCGAGGCGGAGACGGAATTTTTCGCCGAGCTGCTCGGTACGCATGTGCAGCGGCTCGCGACCATCGCGCACGGCGACGGGGTCTGCACCACCTTCATTCCGAAGGCCTCGCACGCGTCGAACACGTCGCACACGTCCACGAACACCGACAACGCATCTGCAAGCACGGCCGGGAGGAACCCCGCATGACTCTCCCCACGGAGACTGCTCACCCTGAGCTCGAGGGCCTGGGCAAGTACGAATACGGCTGGGCCGACTCCGACACGGCCGGCGCCTCTGCCAGGCGCGGCATCGACGAGGACGTCGTCCGGGACATCTCCGCCAAGAAGTCCGAGCCGGAGTGGATGACCAAGCTCCGCCTCAAGGGTCTGAAGCTCTTCGAGAAGAAGCCCATGCCGAACTGGGGCTCGGACCTGTCGGGCATCGACTTCGACAACATCAAGTACTTCGTGCGCTCCACGGAGAAGCAGGCGGAGTCCTGGGAGGACCTGCCCGAGGACATCAAGAACACCTACGACAAGCTCGGCATCCCGGAGGCGGAGAAGCAGCGCCTGGTCGCCGGTGTCGCCGCGCAGTACGAGTCGGAGGTCGTCTACCACCAGATCCGCGAGGACCTGGAGGAGCAGGGCGTCATCTTCCTCGACACCGACACCGCGCTGAAGGAGCACCCGGAGCTCTTCAAGGAGTACTTCGGCACCGTCATCCCGGCCGGTGACAACAAGTTCGCGTCGCTGAACACCGCCGTGTGGTCCGGCGGCTCCTTCATCTACGTCCCGCCGGGCGTGCACGTGGAGATCCCGCTCCAGGCCTACTTCCGCATCAACACGGAGAACATGGGCCAGTTCGAGCGCACCCTGATCATCGTCGACGAGGGCGCCTACGTGCACTACGTCGAGGGCTGCACCGCGCCGATCTACAAGAGCGACTCCCTCCACTCCGCGGTCGTCGAGATCATCGTCAAGAAGAACGCCCGCTGCCGCTACACGACCATCCAGAACTGGTCGAACAACGTCTACAACCTGGTCACCAAGCGCGCCGTGGCGTACGAGGGCGCGACCATGGAGTGGATCGACGGCAACATCGGCTCCAAGGTGACGATGAAGTACCCGGCCGTCTACCTGATGGGCGAGCACGCCAAGGGCGAGACCCTGTCCATCGCCTTCGCGGGCGAGGGCCAGCACCAGGACGCCGGCGCCAAGATGGTCCACATGGCCCCGAACACGTCCTCCAACATCGTCTCCAAGTCGGTGGCGCGCGGCGGAGGCCGTACGTCGTACCGCGGCCTGATCGAGATCGGCGAGGGCGCCCCGGGCTCCAAGTCCAACGTCCTGTGCGACGCGCTGCTCGTCGACACGATCTCCCGCTCGGACACCTACCCCTACGTGGACGTCCGCGAGGACGACGTGTCCATGGGCCACGAGGCGACCGTCTCCAAGGTCTCCGAGGACCAGCTCTTCTACCTGATGAGCCGCGGTCTGAGCGAGGACGAGGCGATGGCGATGATCGTGCGCGGCTTCGTCGAGCCGATCGCCAAGGAACTGCCGATGGAGTACGCGCTCGAACTCAACCGGCTGATCGAGCTCCAGATGGAAGGCGCGGTGGGTTAAGCACCCGCCCGACCGTCCCATCCAGCCCCATACGTAACGGAAAGCGAGCACTACGACAGCCATGGCTGAGGCTCAGAACTCCCCCACTTCCGGCTTCGCTCCGGCGGGGGGACCCCTACCGGTGGGCTCCACCACCGCCGGTGCGATCGCGGTGGCCGCCGAGGCCGACTCGACCGTCGCCACGCGCATGAGCGCGCCCCCGTCCTTCGACGTGGCCGACTTCCCGGTCCCGCACGGCCGCGAGGAGGAGTGGCGCTTCACCCCGCTGGAGCGGCTGCGCGGCCTGCACGACGGCACCGCGACCGCCACCGGCGAGGGCGTGAAGATCGCCGTCGAGGCCCCCGAGGGCGTCACCGTCGAGACCGTGGGCCGCGACGACGCGCGGCTCGGCAGGGCGGGCATGCCGGTGGACCGCGTGGCCGCCCAGGCGTACTCCGCCTTCGAGCAGGCCGGCGTGATCACCGTCCCCAAGGAGACGGTGCTGACCGAGCCGGTCCGCATCGCCGTGCACGGCGAGGGCGGCGTGGCCTACGGCCACCAGGTCGTCGAGCTCGGGGCCTTCGCCGAGGCCGTCGTGGTCATCGACCACACCGGTGACGCGGTGCTCGCCGCCAACGTCGAGTTCGTGATCGGCGACGGCGCCAAGCTGACCGTCGTCTCCGTCCAGGACTGGGACGCCAAGGCCGTCCACGTCGGCCAGCACAACGCGCTGGTCGGCCGCGACGCCTCCTTCAAGTCCGTCGTCGTCACCTTCGGCGGTGACGTGGTCCGCCTGCACCCGCGCGTGCAGTACGCCGGCCCCGGCGGCGAGGCCGAGCTGTTCGGCCTGTACTTCACCGACAAGGGCCAGCACCAGGAGCACCGCCTCCTGGTCGACCACAACGTCCCGCACTGCACGTCGAACGTCGTCTACAAGGGCGCGCTCCAGGGCGACGACGCGCACGCGGTCTGGATCGGCGACGTGCTCATCGAGGCCAAGGCCGAGGGCACCGACACCTACGAGATGAACCGCAACCTCGTCCTCACGGACGGCGCGCGGGTCGACTCGGTGCCGAACCTGGAGATCGAGACCGGTGAGATCGTGGGCGCCGGCCACGCCTCCGCCACCGGCCGCTTCGACGACGAGCAGCTCTTCTACCTGATGGCGCGCGGCATCCCCGAGATCGACGCCCGCCGCCTGGTGGTCCGCGGCTTCTTCGCCGAGCTGGTCCAGCAGATCGGCGTCCCGGACATCGAGGAGCGCCTCCTCACCAAGATCGAAGAGGAGCTGGAGGCGTCGGTCGCATGACCTTCGTACGCGTCTGCGGAGCGGACGAGCTGGAGGAGGACACCCCGAAGCGGGTGGAAATCGACGGCACGCCGATCTCCCTCGTGCGCACCGAGGGCGAGCTGTTCGCGATCCACGACATCTGCTCGCACGCGAACGTCTCGCTCGCCGAGGGCGAGGTCGACGACTGCCACATCGAGTGCTGGCTGCACGGCTCGCGCTTCGACCTCCGCTCGGGCAAGCCCGACAGTCTTCCGGCGACGCGCCCCGTCCCCGTATACCCCGTAAAGATCGAAGGGGACGACGTGCTCGTCTCCCTCACCCAGGAGTCCTGAGGCACCCATGGCAACGCTTGAAATCCGAGACCTGCACGTCACCGTCGAGGCCGACAACGCCACGAAGGAGATCCTCAAGGGCGTCGACCTCACCGTGAAGCAGGGCGAGACGCACGCCATCATGGGCCCGAACGGCTCCGGCAAGTCGACCCTCGCCTACTCGCTCGCGGGTCACCCCAAGTACACGATCACCGGCGGCACCGTGCTGCTCGACGGCGAGGACGTCCTGGAGATGTCCGTCGACGAGCGCGCCCGCGCCGGCCTGTTCCTCGCCATGCAGTACCCGGTCGAGGTCCCCGGCGTCTCGGTCTCCAACTTCCTGCGCACCTCCGCCACCGCCGTCCGCGGCGAGGCCCCCAAGCTGCGCACCTGGGTGAAGGAGGTCAAGGAGGCCATGCAGCGCCTCAACATGGACCCCGCCTTCGCCGAGCGCAACGTCAACGAGGGCTTCTCCGGCGGTGAGAAGAAGCGCCACGAGATCCTCCAGCTGGAGCTGCTCAAGCCGAAGGTCGCGATCCTCGACGAGACCGACTCCGGTCTGGACGTCGACGCCCTGCGCGTCGTCTCCGAGGGCGTCAACCGCGTCCGCGAGACCGGTGAGGTCGGCACCCTGCTGATCACGCACTACACGCGCATCTTGCGCTACATCAAGCCCGACCACGTCCACGTCTTCGCCGACGGCCGGATCGCCGAGTCCGGTGGCCCCGAGCTCGCCGACAAGCTGGAGAACGAGGGCTACGAGGCTTACACGAAGGGTGGCGCATCCGAGTGACACAGCTGCCGGGCCTCCTCGACACCGAGGCGATCCGCAAGGACTTCCCGATCCTGGACCGCCGGGTCCACGACGGGCGCAAGCTCGTCTACCTCGACAATGCCGCGACATCGCAGACGCCGCGCCAGGTCATCGACGTCCTCGACGAGTACTACGAGCAGCACAACGCCAACGTCCACCGTGGCGTGCACGTCCTCGCCGAGGAGGCCACGGCACTGTACGAGGGTGCGCGCGACAAGGTCGCGGAGTTCATCAACGCGCCCTCCCGTGACGAGGTGATCTTCACCAAGAACGCCTCGGAGTCCCTCAACCTCGTAGCCAACATGCTGGGCTGGGCCGACGAGCCCTACCGCGTGGACCACGAGACCGAGATCGTCATCACGGAGATGGAGCACCACTCCAACATCGTGCCGTGGCAGCTGCTCGCGCAGCGCACCGGCGCGAAGCTCCGCTGGTTCGGCCTGACCGACGACGGCCGTCTGGACCTGTCCAACATCGACGAGGTCATCACGGAGAAGACCAAGGTCGTCTCCTTCGTGCTGGTCTCCAACATCCTGGGCACCCAGAACCCGGTCGAGGCGATCGTGCGCCGGGCCCAGGAGGTCGGCGCGCTCGTCTGCGTCGACGCCTCCCAGGCCGCGCCGCACATGCCGCTGGACGTGCAGGCCCTCCAGGCCGACTTCGTGGCCTTCACCGGTCACAAGATGTGCGGTCCGACGGGCATCGGGGTCCTGTGGGGCCGCCAGGAACTCCTGGAGGACCTCCCGCCCTTCCTCGGCGGCGGCGAGATGATCGAGACCGTCTCGATGCACTCGTCGACGTACGCCCCGGCGCCCCACAAGTTCGAGGCGGGCACGCCCCCGGTCGCGCAGGCGGTCGGCCTCGGCGCGGCGATCGACTACCTCCAGTCGATCGGCATGGACAAGATCTTCGCCCACGAGCACGCGCTCACCGAGTACGCGGTGAAGCGGCTGCTGGAGGTGCCCGACCTGCGCATCATCGGCCCCACCACGGCCGAGGAGCGGGGCGCGGCGATCTCCTTCACGCTCGGTGACATCCACCCGCACGACGTGGGACAGGTGCTGGACGAGCAGGGCATAGCGGTACGCGTGGGACACCACTGCGCACGACCGGTCTGCCTGCGCTACGGAATTCCTGCGACCACGCGAGCGTCGTTCTATCTGTACTCCACGCCGGCCGAGATCGACGCGCTGGTCGACGGCCTGGAGCACGTACGGAACTTCTTCGGCTGACGGGACGAGCGAAGAGCATGAAGCTGGACTCCATGTACCAGGAAGTCATCCTGGACCACTACAAGAACCCGCACGGGCGGGGCTTGCGGGATGGCGACGCCGAGGTCCACCACGTCAACCCGACATGCGGCGACGAGATCACGCTGCGCGTGAAGTACGACGGCACGACGGTCAGTGACGTCAGTTACGAGGGCCAGGGCTGCTCGATCAGCCAGGCGAGCGCCTCCGTGCTGAACGACCTGCTGGTCGGCAAGGATCTGGCCCAGGCACAGCGGATCCAGGAGACCTTCCTGGAACTGATGCAGTCCAAGGGCAGGATCGAGCCCGACGACGCGATGGAGGAGGTCCTGGAGGACGCGGTCGCGTTCGCCGGGGTCTCGAAGTACCCGGCCCGGGTCAAGTGCGCCCTGCTGAGCTGGATGGCCTGGAAGGACGCGACGGCCCAGGCGCTGGACGGCGCCGACGCCGAGAAGGAGACGACGGCATGAGCGAGACCGTGGAGATGAAGCCGGCCTCCGAGGAGGAGGTCCGCGAAGCCCTGCTGGACGTCGTGGACCCCGAGCTGGGGATCGACGTCGTCAACCTGGGCCTGATCTACGGCGTCCACATCGACGACGCGAACATCGCGACGATCGACATGACCCTGACGTCGGCGGCCTGTCCGCTGACCGATGTGATCGAGGACCAGGCCAAGTCCGCCACGGACGGCCTCGTCAGCGAGCTGCGCATCAACTGGGTCTGGATGCCGCCGTGGGGCCCGGACAAGATCACGGACGACGGTCGCGAGCAGCTGCGCGCGCTCGGGTTCAACGTCTGAGCCACACCACACCGCACCACACGGCAACGGCGACGCCCCACCGGCGTCGCCGTTGCCGTGTCCGTCGGCACCCCCGTTATGTACGCTCGTACACATGGGATACCTGCTGCTGGCCGGAGCCATCGCCGCCGAGGTCGCCGGGACCACCGCCATGAAGTACAGCGAGGGCTTCAGCAGGCTGCTGCCGTCCCTGCTGACGGCGCTCGGCTACCTCGTCTCCTTCGCGCTCCTCGCCCAGACCCTGCGCACCCTCTCCGTCGGCACCGCCTACGCCATCTGGTCCGGCGTGGGCACCGCCGCCATCGCCACGATCGGGGTGGCGTTCATGGGGGAGGGGATGACGGTCACCAAGGCCGCCGGGATCGCGCTGATCATCGTCGGTGTGGTGGTGCTGAACCTGGGCGGCGCGCACTGATGTCCCGGCGCCACGACCCCGGGCGACGACAGCGCATCATCGACGCGGCGATCCGGGTCGTCGGGCGCGACGGCATCGCCGGCCTCAGCCACCGCACCGTGGCCGCCGAGGCCGACGTGCCCCTCGGCTCCACGACGTACCACTTCGCCACGCTGGACGAGCTCCTGGTCGCCGCCCTGCGCCAGGCCGGCGAGGGCTTCGCCGAGGTGGTCGCCGCCCACCCCGCGCTGGCGGATCCCCGCGTGGACCTCGCCGCCGGACTCGCCCGCGTCCTCGGTGAGTGGCTGGCCGGCGACCGCACGGGCGTCGAGCTGGAGTACGAGCTGTACCTGGCCGCCCTGCGCCGCCCCGCCCTGCGTCCGGTCGCCGCGGAGTGGGCCGAGGGCGTCGGCGCGCTGCTCGCCGCTCGGACGGATCCTTTGACGGCGCGGGCGCTGGTCGCGGTGCTGGACGGGATCTGCCTCCAGGTCCTGCTGACGGGGACGCCGTACGACGAGGAGTACGCGCGGGAGGTGCTGGCGCGGGTGCTGGGATAAAGGGGTGGTGGAGGCCGGCCGGGGGAGGGCCGCGCGGCCCGGCGCCGGCGGGGTGCCGCTGCGCCCGCCCGTGCCGCCCCAGCGGCGCGACTGCCCGCAGCTACGGAGGTGCGGCGACCGGCACGCGAGACGGTTGGCGGTCGGTTCGCACCTGAACGCCCTGGCCGGTTAGGTTGCCCTCATGACCGACACGACTGCTCCCCGCACCACCGGCGCCGTGGCCGCCGGGCTCGCCACGATCGCCGCCGACGGCACCGTTCTCGACACCTGGTTCCCCGCCCCCGAACTCGTCGCCGAGCCCGGCCCGTCCGGCACCGAGCGCCTGACCGCCGAGCAGGCCGCGGAGGCGCTCGGCGGCGGGGCGACCGCGGCGACCGGTCCGGACGCCCGGCGCGGCGTCGAGGTGGTCGCGGTCCGTACGGTCATCGCCTCGCTGGACGAGAAGCCGGTCGACACGCACGACGTCTACCTGCGCCTGCACCTGCTCTCGCACCGCCTGGTCAAGCCGCACGGCCAGAGCCTGGACGGCATCTTCGCCCACCTCCCCAACGTCGCCTGGACCTCGCTGGGCCCGGTCGCCGTCGACGACCTCGAGAAGGTCCGCCTCAACGCCCGCGCCGAGGGCCTGCACCTCCAGGTCACCTCGGTCGACAAGTTCCCGCGCATGACGGACTACGTCGCCCCCAAGGGCGTGCGCATCGCCGACGCCGACCGCGTCCGCCTCGGCGCGCACCTGGCCGAGGGCACCACGGTCATGCACGAGGGCTTCGTCAACTTCAACGCCGGCACGCTCGGCACCTCGATGGTCGAGGGCCGCATCTCCGCGGGCGTCGTCGTCGGCGACGGCTCCGACATCGGCGGCGGCGCCTCCACCATGGGCACCCTCTCCGGCGGCGGCAACGTGCGCATCACCATCGGCGAGCGCTGCCTGGTCGGCGCCGAGGCGGGCGTCGGCATCGCGCTGGGCGACGAGTGCGTGGTCGAGGCCGGCCTCTACGTCACCGCCGGCACCCGCGTGACGATGCCCGACGGCGAGATCGTCAAGGCCCGCGAGCTCTCCGGCGCCTCCAACATCCTCTTCCGCCGCAACTCGGTCACGGGCGCGGTCGAGGCCCGCCCGAACAACGCGGTGTGGGGCGGGCTGAACGAGATCCTGCACAGCCACAACTGACACCGACGCTCACACCCCCCCGCCCTCCGGCGGTCCGTACCGGGCCCGCCGGAGGGCGGTCGCGTTGCGGCGCGCGGGACCGGGTGCCCTGCTCCGAGCGCCCCCCGCACGTACGGATGACCGGCCGTGACCTTCCGGTGGTCTTGGCGGATGAACGGGTGGACGCAGAGTCCGATCAGACGCCGATCCGATGGAACGAGGGGCCTGGTATGACGAACGAGCGGGCGAGGAACGTGGCACGGTGGATGGCCGGAGCGGGGGCCGCGGTGCTGGTGTGTTGGGCGCCGGCGGGGGTCGCGCACGCCGACGAGACGACCACCGACTCGCACAACGGTCCCCGGATGGGGCTGGTCAACGCCCACGTGGGGCAGATCGACGACCCGGCGGAGGACGTACTGGAGCACACGCTGCTGTTCGGTGACGGCTACGCCTGGGACTGACCGGCGTCGGCGACGAGTTCCCGGTGCGCGCGCAGCAGTCCGTCGGTCGTCTTGCGGCCGGCGGGCCGCAGCGGGGCGCGGACCGGACCCGCGGGCAGGCCCAGGGCGCCCAGCAGCGCCTTGGCGGTGACGGTGCCGGGCAGGCCCGCCGCCATCATCAGCTCGATGAGCGGGATCGCCCGTCGCTGGAGCCGGGCGGCTCGTGCCGTGTCACCCGCGTCGAACGCGTCCAGGACGGCGCGCAGGGGTTCCGGTGCGACGTTCGCGACCGTGCTCACGTACCCCGCGGCACCGATCGCGTACAGGGCGAGGATCTGCTCGTCGCAGCCCGCGTAGTACGCCAGGTCCGTGCGCGACAGCACCCGCTGTGTGCCGAGCAGGTCGGAGGAGCAGTCCTTGACGGCGACGATCCGCGGGTGTCCGGCGAGGCGGAGGAGTGTGTCGGGTTCGATGCGGGTCCCCGTGCGGGCGGGGATGTCGTAGAGGGCGAGCGGCAGCCCGCAGGCGTCCGCGACCTCCCGGAAGTGTGCCTCCAGGGCGTCCTGCGGGGGCCTGCTGTAGTACGGCGCGACGACCAGCAGCCCGTCCGCGCCGGCCTTCTCCGCGGCCAGCGCCAGCTCCACCGTGTGCCGGGTGTCGGCGGTGCCCACCCCGGCGACGACCGCCGCCCGGTCGCCGACCGCCTCCCGCACCGCGGTGACCAGGGCCGACTTCTCGGCGTCCGTCGTGGTGGGCGATTCGCCCGTCGTGCCGGAGAGCACCAGGCCGTCGCAGCCCCGCGAGACCAGCCGGTCGGCGAGCCGCTGGGCACCGTCCAGGTCGAGTGCGCCCGCCTCGGTGAAGGGCGTGATCATGGCGCACAGGGCGCGGCCGAAGGGGGTGGGGCGGTGTTCCGTCGTCATGGAAGCAGTGTCGGCGGACAGATCGTGTAGCTCCACTTAATTCTCCTACGAGGTATCCGTAAGGAATGCTGAGAGGTGCGGTCGTAGGCGGCGCCCGGCGAGGGCGGGGATAGCGCGGCTCGGCCGGGGGTACCCGGGGGGCTCCCGAACCGAGAGGAGGCGGAACACCGTGACCGGGACCATGCACACCAGGCCGGTGCGCGACGAGCACCACTCCGTGGGCGAACTGGTCGGCCAGGCCACCGAACAGCTTTCCCGGCTCGTACGCCAGGAAGTGGCCCTCGCCAAGCTGGAGCTGGCGGAGAAGGGCAGGCGTGCCGGGCGTGGCGGCGGGATGCTCGGCGCCGCGGGCGCCATCGCCTACGTCGGCCTCTTCGCCCTGGCCGGCACGGCCACCGCCGCGCTCTCGCTGGTGCTGCCCGTATGGGCCGCGGCACTCATCGTGACGGCGGTGCTCTTCGTGGTCGCGGGCGTGCTGGCCATGATGGGCCGCGCCCAGCTCCGTCGCGCCGTGCCCCCGAAACCCGAACAGACCCTTGGCAGTGTCAGGGCCGACGTGGACGTGATCAGGGAAAGGGCGCACCGATGACCGACGTGACGAGCGGGGACGGCGCGAGGGGCGGCTCCACCGCGCAGCCCGCGGGTGGCGCCAAGGGGCCCGACGAGCTGCGGCAGCAGATCGAACAGACCCGCAGCCAGCTCGGTGACACCGTGGAGGAGCTGGCGGGGAAGGCGGACGTGAAGGGCCGCGCCAAGGCCCGGGTCGCCGACCTCAGGGACAAGGCCGGTGCCGTGACCACGCAGCTGCGCGGTTCCGCCGCGCAGGCCGGTCACACGGCGCAGGACAAGGTCAGCGGGGCCGGACACGCCGTGCAGGCGCGGGCGAGCCGGGCCGGGCACGCCGCGCGGGGCAGGGCGGGGCAGGCCGGGCACGCCGCGGGGCGGCGTGTGCCGGGGCGGTTGCGGGGCGCGGTCCGGACCGGGCTCGGGCATCCGCGTGCGCTGCTCGTCGCCGGGGCGGCGGCCGGCGTGGTCGCCGCGGTGGGTGTGTCGCTGCGCCGTCGGCACGGGCGCTGCTGAGGGCGCGGCGCGACGAGGGGCCCCGGCTGCGGGGCCCCTCGTCGCGCGAGCCGGGTATCGGAACCGGTGGTCACTTGACCTCAACCTTGGTCGAGGTCGGAGGGTGGTGCGTGCACCCCGGCGTGCACTCCACGCGCACCCCGGCGTGCGCCAGTGCACCCCATGTGCGCTCCGACGTGCGCCACCGCGCACCCGACGACCACCGATCAGTGGAGGCCGGCATGACCCGCCGTACCGACGCCCACCCCGAACTCGTCCGCCCGGACGTCCAGGCCCCCTTCTTCAGCACCTGGCGGGTGGGCACCCCCGAGCGGCAGCGGCAGACCGTCGACGCCATCGCCCGCACCTGGGAGAGCCGTCCCTGGCCCGCCGACGACCTGCTGGGCTACCACGTCTACACCGGCCACGACGGCAGCACGCTGCTGCACCACTCCCAGTGGGCGAGCGAGCAGGCGTACGAGGCCTTCGTGAAGACGCACCGGCAGGAGCGCGTCGACGAGATCGACACCGCCGTGCCCGGCATCGAGCGGCTCGGCCTCGGCCGGTACCGGCGCTACCGCAGCGGTACCCGCGAGAACGGGACGGCGCCGGTACCGGGCTGCATCGTGATCGTCGACGTCGAGTTCGAGGGACCCGACCCCGACCGGCAGCGCGCCTGGGTCGACGCGGTCTTCGAGGCACTGGCGAGCGAGCCGGAACCCCACCCCGGCGGTATCTCCGCCCACTTCCACCTCAGCACCGACGGCACCCGCGTCCTCAACTACGCCGAGTGGGAGAGCGCCCAGGCCCACATCGACGCCCTCGCCGCACCGGGCGCCGGCATCGGCTCGGCGACGGCGCAGTGGGAGCGGGTGCAGAAGTGGCCGGGCCTGAAGAGCAGCACGGTCGACCGCTACGACCACGCCCTCGGCCTCGTACCCCGCTGAACCCGCCCCCGCGCGGAGCCGGTCACGGACGGAACCGCAGCACCTGCGGGTCGTGGTCGCTCACCTGGTCGTGGAACTCGGCGTTGATGTGCACGCTGTCGTAGGACAGGTTCCCGCCCCACCGGACCGACGGGCTGACCAGGATCTGGTCGAGGACCTGGCTGTTGCCCTGGTAGACGTACGAGTAGCGCTCGCTCCGCGGCAGCGACTTGACCGCGGACCACAGCGCGCCGTCGTCCTCCAGGATGCGGGTGGTCCGCGAGAACTCGAAGTCGTTGATGTCGCCGAGGGCGACGACGTCCGCGTTCTTCTGGACGGCGAGGACCTCCTTGACGAAGGTGTTCACGGCCTTCGCCTGGAGGTGGCGCTGGGTCTCCGAGCCGCGCGACGGCGGCTGGTACTGCGCCGTCAGGCCCTGGTCGCCGCCCTTGGAGTTGAAGTGGTTGGCGATGACCACGACCGTCCGGCCGCGGAAGACGAACTCGCCGGCCAGCGGCTTGCGGCTGTTCTCCCAGGCGGGGTTCGCCGGGTCCACGCGGCCGGGGGAGTGGGTGAGCGCCGCCTTGCCGCGCACCTTCGTCACCCCGGTCGCGGTGGTCGCGTCGCCGGCCCCGCGGTCGGTGAAGGAGACCCGCTCGGGGTTGAACAGGAACGCCTGGCGGATGTTGCCGCCGGGCTGGCCGCCGTCCTCCCCGTCGGCCGGGTCGATGCCGCGCCAGTCGTAGCGCGGGCCGCCGGCCGCGACGACGGCGTCGATCAGCTTGCCCACCGTCGCGTCGGCGGCCACCGTGCCGTCGTCCGTGGCGCCGTTGTTGTCCTGGATCTCCTCCAGGGACACGATGTCGGGCGACCTGAGGTGGTGCACGATCGCGTCGGCGTGCGCCGCGAAGGTGTCGTCGGACGGGTCGAGGTTCTCGACGTTGTACGTCGCCACCGCCAGCTCGCCGCTGTTCTGCCGGCGCGTCGACTCACGCTCCAGGCCCCCGTCCCTCAGGGCGCCGATCTCGCTCGCGACCAGCGTGTAGCCGCCGTACTGGTTGTAGTCCAGCGGGCCCGCGGTCGTGCCGGCGAGGGTGTCGCCCACGTGGGCGTCGGGGAAGTCGGCCGGCTTGCCCAGGGACTGGATCTGGAGCCGGCCGGTGTTCTGGGAGTCGTAGGAGCCGTAGACCGTGCCGCCGCGGCGGTTGGCGTTCTCCCACGGCTTCACCGTGACCCACAGCTCGGTGTACGCGTCGGAGGCGCCGACCACGCGGGCGTCGGCGACCCGGACGTTCATGCCCTCCAGGGACTCGTAGTGGTCCAGGGCGTACTTCGCCGGCCGGAGCGGCAGAGCGTTGACCGAGCCGTTCGCGTCCTCGTCGCCCTCGGGGGCGTACGCCCGCGGTACGGACCGGGCGGAGACCGTCGTCGCGGCCGGGACCGCGTTGCCGCTGGAGACGACGGTGACCGTCGGACGGGTGATCTCGGTCAGCGACTGGTTCCCGGACGAGGTGCCGCCGGGGACGTACTCCGAGACCGTGCCGGAGACGGTGACCGCGTCACCGACGGCGACCTTCGGGGTGGAGCCGGTGAAGACGAAGACGCCCTCGCTGGTGGCCGGGTCGGCGTCCGGCTGCGGATCCTGGATCCAGAAGCCTCTGGAGGAGCCGTAGCCGCGGACGCCGGTGACGATTCCGGGCACGTCCGTGACCTGCTTGCCCGCGTACGGCGACAGCCGGGTGCTGCCCTGGACGTCGTGCACGCGCACGGAGTCCGCGTGCGCGGGCGAGGTGAGGACGACGGTGGACGCCGCCGAGCAGACGGCGGCGACGGTGAGCGCGGCGAGGCGCGCGGAGGACTTGCTGGCCAACGGGATCCCTCCGGGGACGTGACAGAGCGCCGGGGCGAGGGTGGGCGTGGTGACACGGAACGGGGCACGGGGGCCGCCGAGCGCACGCGGACGTGAGTGAACACCTGTCCCCCCGCTTTCTACGCGCGTCAATCTCCTGCCTGCTCCGGCCGGTTGTCAAGGTTTCGGCCATGTACGGCACCCGTCGGGGAGATGAACCGGGCGGCATGGGTGGAAACCCGTCTAGGCTGAGCGGCTGAGCCGTACGGCGTCCGAATGGCCGTATGGCGGTCAAGGCGCGCGAGGAGAAACAGCCGATGTCAGACAGCTCCACCCTGCCGCCCGTACGGCTGCGTCCCGAAGCGGAGCTGGCCCGCGACGCGCTGGCCGCGCCGGTGCTCGCCCGGGCCGCCCGGCTGGCCCGCTGGGCCGGTCCGGACACCCGCGTCGACGCCGGGGGCGGGCTCGTCGAGGAGCAGCTGCCGGCGGCGGCCGGGGAACTCGGGCTGAGCGGGGACGACGCCGCGGCGTACGCGAGCGAGGCGTGGCGGATCGCCGTGGACACGGGCCTCGTCGAGATCACCGACGAGGAGGCGGGCACCGTCGTGGCGGGCGGGGACCTCGCCCTGCTCACGGGCGGCTCCCCGCAGGACGTGCTCGGGGTGTGGCTCACCGCGCTGGAGGCGGTGCTCGCCGACGCGAGCGTGCCCGACCTCGACGACATCGTCGACGCGATGGCCGAGGGCGGCGAGGTCGACCTGTCGTCCCTCGACTGGGACCCGGAGGCCGAGGCGGAGTTCCTCGACGGCGTGCTCGGCAACCTCTACCTGCTCACCGTCGGTGAGGACGGTCCGGGCGACGCCGCGGTGCCGCTGCCCGCGCTGGCCGCGTCCGTGATCGTGCCCAGCGACATGGGCGAGCCCACCAACGACGTGCTGGAGCAGGTGTCCGACGCGATGATGCGGCTGGACGACCAGTTCCGGCTGCTGGAGCCCATCGGTCTCGTCGCCTACCAGCCGGTGGACGAGGCCCTGATGGCCGACGCGGACGAGGAACCCGCGGCACCCGTCGACGAGGCCGACGTCGCCCGCTACGGCATGGTGCGGCTCACCCCGCTCGGGCTGTACGGCCTGCGTACGCGGCTGCTGGAGGCCGGGTTCGAGGCGCCCGTCGTCGGTGACCTCGCCGACAAGGGCGCCGACGCGCTGCTCGACGGCACGGCCCCCTTCCCGCCCGCGTCGGCCCACGCCGAGACCGAGCTGTGGCTGGGCCGGCGCGAGCCGCTCGCCGCGGCACGTGAACTGCTGGCCGCGGCCCGCGGCTCGGACACCGGCGCGCCCCTGCGCCGGCTCCGCTGCCAGCAGGCGCTCTCGCTCGTCGGCGCGGAGGCCGAGCCCGCGCTGCGGGAGGTCCTCGACGACGCCGAACTGGGGGGTCTGGCCCGGGTCTGGCTGACCGAACACGGCGCCGGGGACGTACCCGCTCCGCCGCAGGAGATGGTCTTCTGGCTGACCATCGACACCGTCGCCGCGCAGCTCGCGGCCGAGGGCAACTCCGAGGAACTGCGGGCCCTCGTGCAGGGACTGGCCCGGCAGCACAGCGGGTTCTTCGAGACGGCCTGGCGGGTCGGCCACCCGGCCACGGCGGACGTCCTTGAGGCCATGGGGCGGCTGCACCCCGACAAGAAGATCGCCAAGGAGGCCCGCAAGGCGGCCTTCAAGGCACGCTCGCAGCAGGGCGGCTGACGCCGGTCCGCCCATCGGGGTGGCCGCGCGACCCGGCGCCCGGCGCCCGGCGTCCCGGCCCCCGTGCTCGGTGTTCCGCCCCGCGCTCGCGGCCAGTGGCCCCGCGTCGCCCTGCCGGGTGGCCCGGTGTCCGGAAGCCCGCGCCCCGGTGTCCCGCGCCCCGGTGTCCCGCGCCTCGGTGTCCCGCGCCCCTGCCCGTGGGGGCGCCCGCGGCGAGGACCAGGCCGTGGAGGCCGCCCCGCGCCGTGCCCCCTGCCCCGTGCGGGTGTCCGAGCGTGCCTCGGACGGATTCACGCAAGCGGGCGGGGAGAGGTCGCGCCCAGTTCAACTGATGTTCAGTCGTGGGCGGAACCGTGGCGCGGGACCGCGGTCCGCCACCCTCCACGGCACGCCCACCGTCACAGGAGACACCATGTCGCTCACCCGCAGGGACTTCACCAGTCGATCCGCGCTCACCGGCGCCGGAGTCGCGCTGGCGGGCAGCGTCGGGGCCCTCGCCACCGCCCCGAACGCCCTCGCGTCCACGGACACCGAGAGCGCGGGGGAGGAGCACGGGCACGGTCACGACGACGGCGGGGTCGGCTACGGGCCGCTGGTCCCCGACCCGGACGGCATCCTCGCCCTGCCCGCCGGCTTCCGGTACGAGATCATCACCTACTCCGGGCGGACCCGGCTGGAGTCCGGGGAGTACACCCCGTCCCACCACGACGGCACCGCCACCTTCGACGGCCCGCGGGGCACCACCCTCCTCGTCAACAACCACGAACTCGGCGGCCACCGCGACGACTGGGACCACCCCGTCCCGCTCACCGAGGGCCTCGTCTACGACCCCGCCGCCGCCGGCGGCTGCACGGTCGTCGAGGTCCGCCGCGGCGGCCACGTCGCCGAATGGGTCGGCATCGCCGGCACGGCCACCAACTGCGCGGGCGGCAGCACCCCCTGGGGCACCTGGCTCACCTGCGAGGAGACCGAGGACAAGGCCGGCGAGGAGGGGATGACCAAGGACCACGGCTACGTGTTCGAGGTCGACCCCGAGGACCGGCGGGCCAACCGGAACCCCAAGCCGATCAAGGCGCTCGGCCGCTACGCCCACGAGGCCGTCGTCGTCGACCCCAAGCGGGGCCACCTCTTCCTCACCGAGGACGCCTCCGGCCCCAACGGCCTGCTCTACCGCTGGACCCCGCCGGAGGGATTCCGGCACGGCCGGGGCCGGCTGCGCACCCTCGCCGACGACGCCGGGCTCCTCGAGGCCTTCAAGTGCTTCGACTCCGGCGGCAAGTTCGTCGACGACCTGTCCCGCGCGACCAGGACCGGCACCGTCTACGGCGTCGACTGGGTCGAGGTCCCCGACCGCGACGCGAAGCACACCTCGGTGCGCAAGCAGTTCACCGACGGACAGGTCACCCGCGCCCGCAAGCTGGAGGGCATGTGGTGGGCCGACGGCGGCGCCTACATCGTCTCCTCGTACGCCCGGGACGAGAGCCCCGGCCGCCCGCACGACGGCCAGGTCTGGTTCTACGACCCCAAGCGCCGCACCCTCACCCTGAAGGTCATCCTCGGCGTCAACGCCGACCCGTCGGCGGACGGCGCCTTCGACGGCCCCGACAACATCACCGTCTCCCCGTACGGCGGCCTCGTCATCGCCGAGGACGGCGACGGCGTCCAGCACCTCTTCGGCGCCACCGACAGCGGACGCACGTACCCCATCGCCCGCAACGAACTGAACATCGGCTCCGAGGACGAGCCCGAGTACAGCGAGTTCACCGGCGTCACCTTCTCCCCCGACGGCCGGACCCTGTACGCCAACATCCAGTCGCCCGGCATCATGCTGGCCATCACCGGGCCCTGGAAGCGGCAGAAGCGCCGTTGACCGACTCGTCCCCCCGGCCGACGGCCGCCCCCTCGGCGTGACGCACGCCCGCGGGCGGCCCGGGCCCGCCGCCGCGCCCGCGGGATAGGGTGCGCGGAAGGTTGCCTGGTGGGCAGGGAGTGGCGGGATGGCACAGGTCAGGCCCATGCGTGCGGACGCCCGGCGCAATCGTGAGCGGTTGCTCGCGGTGGCGGCGCAGGCCTTCGCCGAGCACGGTGAGGGCGCCTCGCTGGACGACATCGCCAAGCGTGCCGGGGTCGGCGTCGGCACGCTGTACCGGCACTTCCCGACGCGGCAGTCCTTGCTGGAGGCCGCCTACCTGGAACGGGTCGAGGCGATCGCGGCTCGTGCGGACGTGCTCGCGGCGGAGCTGGCGCCGGGCGCGGCCATGGTCGCGTGGCTCGACGAGCTCGCCGCCGGGACGCTCCGGATGCGGGGGCTGAAGGCGTTGCTCGGCACGGCCGTCACCGACGGGGGCGCGGCGGCGGACCGGACGTGCGGTGACTGCGTGCGGGACGCCGCGACACGGTTGGTGCGGGCGGCGCAGCACGAGGGCGCGTTGCGGCGGGACGTCGAGCCGGTCGAGGTGCTGCGGCTGGTGCACGGCGTCGTCACGGCGTCCGAGCTGACCGGCGGGGAGCACGAAACGGTCATCCCGCGGTTCCTGAAGCTGCTGATGGAGGGACTGCGGGCGTAGCGCAGGGCGGCGCCCGGGGGCCGGGCGCCGCCCTGCGCCCGGCCCCCTACAGGGCCTGGCCCGCGGGCTTCACCATGCCCCGGACCGTGCGGGACTTGACGAAGTCGCCCATGGCGGTCATCTCCCACTCGCCCGAGTACTGGCGGATGAGCTTCGCCATCATCACGCCGGTCTGCGGTTCGGCGCTGGTGAGGTCGAAGCGGACCAGCTCCTCGCCGCTCGCGGCGTCGATGAGGCGGCAGTAGGCCTTGGCGACCTCCGTGAACTTCTGGCCGGAGAACGAGTTGACCGTGAAGACCAGGCCGCTGACCTCCTGCGGGAGCCGGCCGAGATCCACGGTGATCACCTCGTCGTCGCCGCCGCCCTCTCCGGTCAGGTTGTCACCGGAGTGCTTGATCGCGCCGTTCACGATCGAGAGCTTGCCGAAGTAGCAGCTGTCGATGTGGTTGCGCTGCGGGCCGTACGCGATGACCGACGCGTCCAGGTCGATGTCCTTGCCGCGGTACGCCGGCTCCCAGCCGAGGCCCATCTTGACCTGGGAGAGCACGGGCCGGCCGCCCTTGACGAGGGAGACGGTCTGGTTCTTCTGGAGACTGACCCGGCCCTTGTCGAGGTTGATCTTGCCGGTGCCCGGGGCGGGGGCGGGCGGCGCGGCCGGTGCGGGCGGCGCGGCGGGCATCGTGGGCGCGGCGGCGGGCGGGGCCGGGGGCGGGGTGACCGCCTGGGGCTGCGGCGGGGCGGCCACCGGCTGGGCGGGGGCCGCCGGCTCCTCCACCGTGACACCGAAGTCCGTCGCGATGCCCGCCAGGCCGTTGGCGTAGCCCTGGCCCAC
>NZ_JAGMUE010000778.1:0-866 GCF_019049165.1 Streptomyces sp. AC627_RSS907 | reverse complement strand
CCAGGTAGACGTAGTCGTCCAGGGTGCCCTCGCGAACGAGGTAGACCGTGAGCGACCGGACGTACATGGCACCGATGCCGAGGCCGAGCGCCATCCAGAAGATGTGGTTGGTGACCGCGAAGGCGCCGATCACGCCGTCGAACGAGAAGGACGCGTCCAGCACCTCGAGGTAGAGGAACATGAAGAACGCGGCCTTGCCGGCGAGGCCGATCATGGTGGGCTCCTTGCCCGCCTTCTTGGCCTCCTCCTCCGCCTCGTGCTCGCGCTCCTCCTCTTCTTCGAGCTTGTTCTCGAAGTGTCCGGAGAGTCCGCCGACGATCAGATACGTGATCAGGCCGGCGATGCCGGACAGCATCACCGTCGCCGCCTTGTCCACGTGTCCGCCGCCGTGTTGCGCGGCCGATTCGGCCCAGGTGGTGGCAGCGGTCAGCAGCACGATGAGGGCCACGCACACCGAGAAGCCGTCGATCTTGCCGAGCCGCGACAGCGGGCGCTCCAGCCACCCGATCCACTTGTGCTCATGGTCGTCGAAGATGAAGTCGAGGAAGATCATGAGCAGGAACATGCCGCCGAAGGAGGCGATGGCCGGATGCGCGTCCGTCACGAGCTGCTCGTACTTGTCGGCGTCGTTCATCGCCAGTCTGACGGCCTCGATGGGCCCCATCTGGGCGGTGACGGCGACGATGACGACGGGGAAGACCAGTCGCATACCGAACACGGCGATGATGATGCCGACGCTCAGGAAGATCTTCTGCCAGAAGGCGTTCATCTTCTTCAGCACGCCGGCGTTGACGACCGCGTTGTCGAAGGAGAGTGAGATCTCCAGGACGGAGAGGATCGCGACGATCGCGAAGGCCTCCCAGCCC
>NZ_JAGMUE010000777.1:0-630 GCF_019049165.1 Streptomyces sp. AC627_RSS907 | reverse complement strand
GAACTCCGCCTCGGCCCGGTTGCCGCTTCCCCCGTGCGCCGTGCCCCCGTTTCCCCCGTTGCCTACGGCGACCGCGGCGCCCCCACGGGCCTCCGTGGCCGCGTCAGCCGCCGCCACGTACATGATGGGCGACCGCTGACGTCCGGTGCCGCGAGCGCACCCCCGCCCGCTCACGGCACCGGACTTGTCTCCCCCAGACTCCGTCTGAGGGTTCCCCCAGCTCCAACCGGCGTGTAGGCGCGTCCGAATACCTGCGCTGGTTGTCGTGCCGTGCAAGGTGTTCATGTCGCGCCCCCCGTCGTGGAGCTTGTCTCGGTCTCTTGCCTACCGGGGTGGTTCCGCCCGGTGACCAAAAGACTGGCAAGCCAGTTTCATCGCGTTGTCCGTCGACTGTCACAGCCGTGTCACAGGCCATGAAACCCGGGCGAGCCGTCGCGCGCTGCCCCGGAGGTCGAACTCCAGCCCACCTGTAGGCCAGAATGACCAACGTGCCTTTCCTGTTGCTGATCGAGGACGACGACGCCATCCGCACGGCCCTCGAACTCTCCCTGTCCCGCCAGGGCCACCGTGTGGCGACGGCGGCCACGGGAGAGGACGGCCTCAAGCTGCTGCGCGAGCAGCGGCCTGACC
>NZ_JAGMUE010000776.1:0-699 GCF_019049165.1 Streptomyces sp. AC627_RSS907 | reverse complement strand
CCCCACTGGCGGGCACGGTGACCTCGGTCGAGCACATCCCCGGCGGGTTCGTCCCGGCGTTCAACAAGGAGAGCGAGAACAACGAGCGCGTTGTCTGGCACTTCGACACCGAACTCGGGGACATCGAGATGGTCCAGATCGCCGGCGCCGTCGCCCGCCGCATCGTGCCGTACGTGCCGCAGGGCACCAAGGTCGAGCAGGGCGAGCGGATCGGCCTGATCCGCTTCGGCTCGCGGGTCGACATCTACCTTCCGGAAGGTGTCGAGACCGCGGTCGAGGTTGGCGAGACCACCACTGCGGGGGTGACTCGTCTTGACCGTAGTTGATCCGGAGACCCAGTCCGCCTGGGTTCCCGAAGCCGACGAGTGCGGTGACGACACGGACGACATGCCGCTGTCAACGCGGCTGTCGATAGCGGACACCCTCACGCTCGGCAACGCCACCTGCGGCTTCATGGCCGTGTACTTCACCACCACCGGCGTCCTCATCCCGCACCTGACGGGCAACGAGGACGGCGGGATGGCCCGGCACAGTGCCGCCACCGCGGTGATGCTGATGCTGCTCGCCTCGGTCTTCGACCTCTTCGACGGGCTCGTGGCGCGCAAGCTGCGCAGCTCGGCGATGGGCGCGGAGCTGGACAACCTCTCCGACCTGATCAGCTTCGGCCTCGCCCCGGCGTACTTCGTCGTGGTGTGGGGC
>NZ_JAGMUE010000775.1:0-643 GCF_019049165.1 Streptomyces sp. AC627_RSS907 | reverse complement strand
TCATCGCGGAGGACGGCCGCCGCGCCAAGAACCACCTCCTGGAGGCCAACCTCCGCCTGGTGGTCTCGCTTGCCAAGCGGTACACCGGCCGCGGAATGCTCTTCCTGGACCTCATCCAGGAGGGCAACCTCGGCCTGATTCGCGCGGTCGAGAAGTTCGACTACACGAAGGGCTACAAGTTCTCCACGTACGCCACGTGGTGGATTCGTCAGGCCATCACGCGCGCCATGGCCGACCAGGCCCGCACCATCCGTATCCCGGTGCACATGGTCGAGGTCATCAACAAGCTCGCCCGCGTCCAGCGGCAGATGCTCCAGGACCTGGGCCGCGAGCCCACTCCGGAGGAGCTGGCCAAGGAACTCGACATGACCCCGGAGAAGGTCATCGAGGTCCAGAAGTACGGCCGCGAGCCGATCTCGCTGCACACGCCGCTCGGTGAGGACGGCGACAGCGAGTTCGGTGACCTGATCGAGGACTCCGAAGCGGTCGTGCCCGCCGACGCGGTCAGCTTCACGCTGCTGCAGGAGCAGTTGCACTCCGTTCTCGACACGCTCAGCGAGCGAGAGGCCGGCGTGGTCTCCATGCGCTTCGGCCTCACGGACGGCCAGCCGAAGACGCTGGACGAGATCGGCAAGGTCTACGG
>NZ_JAGMUE010000774.1:0-567 GCF_019049165.1 Streptomyces sp. AC627_RSS907 | reverse complement strand
GGCTGTCGTCGTCGACGAGGTGCACGCCTTCGCAGGGGACGACCGCGGCTGGCACCTGCTCGCCGTACTGGAACGCCTGGAGCGGCTGACCGGCCGTCGCATCCAGCGCGTCGGCCTCTCCGCCACCGTCGGCAACCCCGACACGCTCCTCACCTGGCTCCAGGGCGCAAGCCCCGCCGACCGGCCCGGCAGAGTCATCGCCCCCGCCGTCACCCTGCCCGCCAGCGCGGACGCCGCAAGCACCACCGACGTCCCGCGCCCCGCAGGGGAGGTGGAACTCGACTACGTCGGCTCCCTCGCCAACGCGGCAAAGGTGATCTCCGCTCTACACCGGGGCGAGAAGCGTCTTGTCTTCTGCGACTCCCGCAAACAGGTGGAAGAACTCGGCGCCGCACTCCGCGCCCGCGACGTCACCGTGTTCCTCTCTCACGCCTCCCTCTCCACCGACGAACGCGCCCGCTCCGAGCAGGCGTTCGCAGAGGCCCGCGACTGCGTCATCGTCTCCACCTCCACCCTGGAACTCGGCATCGACGTCGGCGACCTCGACCGCGTCATCCAGATCGACTC
>NZ_JAGMUE010000773.1:0-600 GCF_019049165.1 Streptomyces sp. AC627_RSS907 | reverse complement strand
TCGCCGACGCGCTCGCCGCCGACGTGCTGCTGGTCCCGGCGCGTGGCCCGGCGGGCGCGGGGCTCTACGCGGTGGACGCCGGCGCCGCCGGCTCGTCGGGGCTGCGCCTGGAGCCGACCACCGCGCTGGACCCGACGCGCCCGCTCGCCCGGGTCGGCCTGGACGGCACGCCGGCCCGCCGCGTCGCCGGGCCCGCCACAGCCGACGCGGCGATCGGCCGGGCGCTGCGGGCCGGGGCCGGGCTGCTGGCCTCCGAGCAAATCGGGCTCGCCGAGTGGTGCCTGGCCGAGACCGTGCGCCACACCGGGGAACGGCACCAGTTCGGCCGCCCGGTCGGCTCCTTCCAGGCGCTCAAGCACCGGATGGCCCGGATCTGGCTCGACCTGGTCTCGGCCCGCGCGGCGGCCCGCGCCGCCGCGGACGCCCTGGCCACCGGCGCCCCGGACGCGCCGGTCGCCGTGGCCGTCGCCCAGGCCCACGCCGCACGCGTCGCGGTGCACGCCGCGCAGGAGTGCGTCCAACTGCACGGCGGCATCGGCATGACCTGGGAGCACCCCGCGCACCTGTACCTCAAGCGCGCCAAGAGCGACGAGATCGCCC
>NZ_JAGMUE010000772.1:0-630 GCF_019049165.1 Streptomyces sp. AC627_RSS907 | reverse complement strand
GGCTTGTTCTCGCCCTGGATGTACGCCATCCGATGCGGCGTCCACAGGCGCTGGAAGGCGTCCTGGGTGCCGACTCCGATCTGCTGCTCCGGCTCACTCGTCATGCGCGCCAGCATATTCCCCGGTGGGGCGGTGGCGCGGGGCGCCCCGGGCGGGCCCGCCGCCCGCACGGCCGGCCCGACCAGCGGCGGCGACGCCAGGGCCCCCGCCGCCCGCCCGGGGAGGGCGGGGCGGCGAGGGCCCGGTCGGTCACACCTGGACGCGACGCTCCACGGCGTCCACGATCTCCGCGATGGCCTCCGCTCGCGGGATGCCGTTCTTCTGCGAGCCGTCGCGGTAGCGGAAGCTGACCGCGCCGGCGGCCACGTCCTCGTCGCCCGCGATGACCATGAAGGGGATCTTCGCCTTCTGCGCGTTGCGGATCTTCTTCTGCATCCGGTCCGACGAGGAGTCGACCTCGATCCGCAGCCCCCTGGCCTTGGCCTCGGCCGCGAACTCCGCCAGGTAGGGCACGTGCCCGTCACCGATCGGAATGCCGACCGCCTGCACCGGGGCCAGCCAGGCCGGGAAGGCGCCCGCGTAGTGCTCCAGGAGCACCGCGAAGGACCGCTCGATGGAGCCGAACAGCGC
>NZ_JAGMUE010000771.1:0-706 GCF_019049165.1 Streptomyces sp. AC627_RSS907 | reverse complement strand
CTCCGAGGCCGAGCTCGAAGGGAGCGACGCCTGATGAGTGAGGCAACCGCGCAGACGATCACCAGCAAGACCTTCACGGACCCCCGTGACATCCTGGTCAAGCCGGTGGTCTCGGAGAAGAGCTACGCGCTGCTTGACGAGAACAAGTACACGTTCATCGTCGACCCGCGCGCGAACAAGACCCAGATCAAGCAGGCCGTCGAGGCGGTCTTCTCGGTCAAGGTCACTGGGGTCAACACGATCAACCGGCAGGGTAAGCGCAAGCGGACCAAGACCGGTTTCGGCAAGCGCAAGGACACCAAGCGCGCCATCGTGACCCTCGCCGAGGGCGACCGTATCGACATCTTCGGCGGCCCGGTCTCCTAACGGAGATCGGAACGTCCAGAAGTCCGGAATCTTCCGAGGACTGAGAAATGGGTATCCGCAAGTACAAGCCGACGACTCCGGGCCGTCGTGGCTCCAGCGTCGCCGACTTCGTCGAGATCACGCGGTCCACGCCGGAGAAGTCGCTGGTCCGCCCGCTGCACAGCAAGGGCGGTCGTAACAACGCCGGTCGCGTGACCGTTCGCCACCAGGGTGGCGGACACAAGCGCGCGTACCGCGTGATCGACTTCCGCCGTCATGACAAGGACGGCGTCCCGGCGAAGGTCGCACACATCGAGTACGACCCCAACCGCACCGCGCGCATCGCGCTCCTGCACTACGC
>NZ_JAGMUE010000770.1:0-595 GCF_019049165.1 Streptomyces sp. AC627_RSS907 | reverse complement strand
GCTCGTCGCCGTGACCGTGCCGATCCCCCGGGCCACCCCGGCGCCGTCGAGCCGCGGCGCGGACTCCTCGCCCGTCACCCGGCTCCCGCTCCGCCGCACCGAACCACGGGCCACCGAGCACACCCTGCGGAGCTGACCACAGAGCCAGGCACCCAGCCGGACACGGCGAAGCCGGCCCGTCCTTCCGGGCCGGCTTCGCCGTGTCTGACGTGGGGACGCGTACGGGGGGCGGTGTGGTCAGCGCGCCTCGACGACCACGGTCTTAGCCACCTTGTCGTGCAGGCACTGCCGGAAGGGCTTGTCCCACAGCTGCCACAACGAGTTGAGCAGCCAGAACAGCGTGCCCAGGAGGATGGGTTGGGCGATGCCGGGCAGGGCGTACACCGCGGCCCGCGACCAGCCCTTGCCGCGCGGGATGTCGCCGTCGGCCAGCACGGCCACCCGGATGCGAGCCGCCTTCTTGCCGAGCGTCTGGCCGTCGTGGGCGAGCATGGCGCCCTCGTAGCCGAAGTAGACGATGAACGTGATGACGGCGCTGATCGCGGTCTTGCCGATGTCCGGGTCGTTCGGGTCGTCCATCGCGGACTGCAACGCG
>NZ_JAGMUE010000769.1:0-605 GCF_019049165.1 Streptomyces sp. AC627_RSS907 | reverse complement strand
GCCGCGCGGTTCTCGTAGGCCATGAACCCGTCGCGCTGGTTGGTTCGCACCTCCGTGTTCTTGGCCTGGTTGACCGGGAGTTGCAGGTAGTTGGGGCCCACCCGGTAGCGCTGGGTGTCGCTGTAGGAGAACGTCCGGCCGACGAGCATCTTGTCGTCGGAGAAGTCGAGGCCGTCGACGAGGACGCCGGTGCCGAAGGCGATCTGCTCGTTCTCCGCGTAGTAGTTGTCGACCGTGCGGTCGAGCACCAGGCGGCCGACGGGCTTGGGTGGGAAGTCCTGTTCCGGCCAGGTCTTGGTGTCGTCCAGCGGGTCGAAGTCCAGCTCGGGGTGGTCGCCGTCGGCCATCATCTGCACGAGCAGTTCCCACTCGGGGTACTCGCCCCGGCGGATGGCCTCGTACAGGTCCTTCGTGGCGTGTCCCAGCTCGCCCGCCTGGACGTTCGCCGCGTCCTCCTCGGTCATGCTGCGCACGCCCTGCTTGGGCATCCAGTGGTACTTGACGAGAACGGACTGCCCCTCGGCGTCGATCCACTTGTAGGTGTTCACCCCGAAGCCCTGCATGTGCCGGTAGTCCGCCGGGATGCCGCGCGGGCTGAACAGGTT
>NZ_JAGMUE010000079.1:122174-142687 GCF_019049165.1 Streptomyces sp. AC627_RSS907 | reverse complement strand
GGGTTCCGGGTGTTCGGGGAGGTGTCGGGGCATCCGGTGCTGACGTTGGCGTTGGAGCAGTGTGTTCCTGATGCCGGGGTGTTCGGGACGTTGCGGCGGGGTGAGGACGGTCCGGCCGGGCAGATCCGGGCGCTGGGTGAGGCGTGGGTGCGCGGAGCCGACGTCGACTGGCGGACCTGGCCCACCGACGGCCACTGGCTGCCCGACCTGCCCACCTACCCCTTCCAGCGGCAGCACTACTGGCTGGCGTCCGAGCCCGGCACCGGCGACCTGGCCGGAGCCGGCCTGGACGGCACCGGGCATCCGCTGCTCGCGGCGGCCGTCCTGCTGCCCGACTCCGACGGCGTCGTCTTCACCGGACACGTCTCCCGGCGCACCCAGCCATGGCTCACCGACCACGGCGTGCTCGGCGCCGTGCTGGTACCCGGCGCCGGTCTGCTCGAACTGGCCCTCGCGGCGGGCGAGTACACCGACGTCCCGCACGTCGAGGAACTCCTCCTCCAGACCCCGCTGGAACTCCCCGAGACGGGCGGCGCCGACCTGCGCGTCACCGTCGCCGCACCCGGCCCGGGCACCACTCACCGCACCGTCACCATCCACTCCCGCACCGACGGCGGCCACCCCTGGACCCAGCACGCCACCGGCACCCTCCGCCCGGCCGCCCCGGCCCCCGGCACACCCGCCGCCGACGTGCCGTGGCCGCCGAGTGACGCCGAGCCCGTCGACACCGAGGCCCTCTACACCGCGCTGGCGGACGTCGGCCTGGACTACGGACCCGCGTTCCGGGGACTGCGCCGGGTATGGCGACGCGACGGCGAGATCCTCGCCGAAGTCGCCCGCGACACCGGCGACAGCGACGCCTACGGCATCCACCCGGCGCTGCTCGACGCCTGCCTGCACGCCCTCGCCGCCGGCGGTCTGCTGCCCGGCGAGGACGGCGCCGCCCGACTGCCGTTCGCCTTCACCGGCGTCCGCCTGCACGCCGTCGGCGCCGGCTCACTCCGGGTGCGGCTCACCGCGGGCGAGGGGGACGAGACCGTACGGCTGCACGCCGCGGACGAGGCGGGACTGCCCGTACTCGACGTCGACGCGCTGGCGGTCCGACCGGTCACCGCCGACCGGTTCGGCACCGGACCCGCCGTGCCGCCGCTGTACGCCCTGGAGTGGACGGACGCCCAGGTGCCGACCGGCACCGCGAGCCCCCTGCCGACGACCGGGCTCGGCGACGAGCTGCCCGGGGACACCGGTGACGTGCTGCTGCTGGACTGTGCGAGCGTCACCACCGGCGACGGATCCGGCGTGCGGGACACGACCGGGCGGCTGCTGGAGACCCTGCAACGGTTCCTCGGCGACGACACCCGGGCCGGCACCCACCTGGTCGTCCGCACCGACGGGGCGATCGCCGCCGACCCCGGCGACACCGTGCCCGGACTGGCCGCCGCCGCCCTGTGGGGGCTGGTCCGGTCCGCGCAGAGCGAGCACCCCGGCCGGCTCACCGTCGTCGACGCCCCGAGCACCGACCGCGTCGCGGACGTACTCGCGGCAGGGCACCCCCAGGCGGCGGTGCGCGACGACCGCGTACTGGTGCCCCGCATCACCCGGCACACCACCCCGGACGGCGAACTGCCCGACCTCACCGCCGGCACGGTCGTGGTCACCGGCGCCACCGGCACCCTCGGCCGCCTGGTCACCCGTCACCTCATCACCGCGCACGGCGTCCGGGACCTGCTCCTGCTCTCCCGCTCCGGCGCGAGCCCCGACCTCGGCACCGACCTCGACGGCGTACACGTACGGGCGGTCGCCTGCGACGTCACCGAGCGGCCGGCCGTCGACGCCGCGCTGCGCGACGTGACCGTCAGCGCCGTCGTCCACACCGCCGGCGTCCTCGACGACGGCCTGCTCGCCGACCTCACCCCCGACCGCCTGGACACCGTCCTGCGACCCAAGACGGACGCCGTACGGAACCTGCACGAGGCGACCGCCGGCCAGCCCCTCACCGCGTTCGTGCTGTTCTCCTCGGCCGCCGGCCTGCTCGGCAACCCGGGGCAGGCCAACTACGCCGCCGCCAACACCTTCACCGACGCCTTCGCCGCCCACCGCCGCGCTCAGGGACTGCCCGCCACCTCACTGGCCTGGGGCCTGTGGGACACCGACGCGGGCATGGCGGGCGGACTCACCGACGCCGACCGGCGACGGCTGCGGCGCGGGGGTGTGCTGCCGCTGGCGGCCGAGCAGGGCTTGGCCCTGTTCGACGCGGCCCTGCGCGCCGACACCGCCCTGGCCGTTCCCGTCGCGCTGAGCCTGCCCGCGCTGCGCACCACCGCCGAGAGCGGACTCCTGCCGCCGGTCCTGTCCGGGCTGGTCCGCACCGGACCGCGCCGCGCCACCACCACCGGCGGTCCGGGCGGATTCGCCGAACGGCTGGCCGGTCTGCCCGAGGCCGAACGCGAGCAGACCGCCACCGAACTGGTCCGCGGCACGATCGCCGCCGTCCTCGGCTTCGCCGCCGGCAGCGCCATCGACGGCAACCGGGCGCTGCGCGAACTCGGCTTCGACTCACTGACCGCGGTCGAACTGCGCAACCGGCTGCGCCTGGCCACCGGCCTCACCCTCCCCGCCACCCTCGCCTTCGACTACCCCAACGCCCGCGCCATCGCCCGCCATCTGCTCGACCGGGCCCTCACCACGGACCGGCCGGCCGCCGCCGGGCCCGCGCGGACCGCGCCGGCCGCCACCGACGAACCGATCGCGATCATCGGCATGGCCTGCCGGTTCCCCGGCGGGGTGCGGTCCCCGGAGGACCTGTGGCGGCTGCTGCGCGACGGCGGCGACGCGATCTCCGGGTTCCCCACCGACCGCGGCTGGGACCTGACCGGCACCGACTTCACCCGGCAGGGCGGTTTCCTGCACGACGCCGGCGAGTTCGACGCCGGACTGTTCGGCATCTCCCCGCGCGAGGCCCTTGCCATGGACCCGCAGCAGCGGCTGCTGCTGGAGACCTCCTGGGAGGCGTTCGAACGCGCCGGACTCGACCCGCTCGGCCTGCGCGGCTCCCGTACCGGCGTGTTCACGGGCCTGATGTACCACGACTACGGCACCGGCCTGTCCACGCTGCCCGAGGGTGTCGAGGGCTACCGCGCCACCGGCGTCTCCGGCAGCGTGGCCTCCGGCCGGGTCGCCTACGTCTTCGGCCTCGAAGGCCCGGCGCTCACCGTCGACACCGCCTGCTCCTCCTCCCTGGTCACCCTGCACCTGGCCGCCGAGTCCCTGCGGCGCGGCGAGTGCGCACTCGCCCTGGCCGGCGGGGTGTCGGTGATGGCCAACCCCAGTACGTTCGTCGAGGTGGCCCGGCAGGGCGGGTCCGCCGCCGACGGCCGCTGCAAACCGTTCTCCGCGGCCGCCGACGGCGCCACCTGGTCCGAGGGCGCCGGTGTGCTGCTGGTGGAGCGGCTCTCCGACGCCCGGCGCCTCGGGCACCCGGTGCTCGCGGTGGTGCGGGGCAGCGCCGTCAACCAGGACGGGGCGTCCAACGGGCTCACCGCGCCCAACGGCCCCTCCCAGCAGCGCGTCATCCGCGCCGCGCTGGACGCCGCCGGCCTGACCCCGCAGGACGTGGACGCCGTCGAGGCACACGGCACCGGCACCCGGCTCGGTGACCCCATCGAGGCGCAGGCGCTACTGGCCACGTACGGCCAGGACCGCACCGGCGACCCGCTGTGGCTCGGCTCGGTCAAGTCCAACCTCGGCCACACCCAGGCCGCCGCCGGTGCCGCCGGACTCATCAAGACGGTGCTCGCACTCGGCCACGGGGTGCTGCCCCGCAGCCTGCACATCGACGCGCCCTCCCCGCACATCGACTGGGACTCCGGTGCCGTCGCCCTGCTGGACACCGAACGGCCCTGGCCGGACGCGGCCCGGCCGCGCCGCGCCGCCGTCTCCTCCTTCGGCATCAGCGGCACCAACGCCCACGTCGTCCTGGAACAGGCCCCGCCCGCACCGCCCGTACCGGACAGCCCGTCGCTGCCGGTCGTCCCCTTGCTGCTCTCCGGCCGCGACCGGGCCGTACCGGCCGCGCAGGCCCGTCGGCTCGCCGCGTTCCTTCGGGACCGGCCCGGTCTGCCGCTCGTCGACGTCGCCCACACCCTCGCCGGGCGGGCCCGGCTGGAGCACCGCGCGGTCGCCCTGCACCACGAGGCCCTGCTCGCCCTGGCCGACGGCCGCCCCTCCGCCGACGTCGTCACCGGCGTGGCCGGCCCTCCCGGCGGAGTCGTGTTCGTCTTCCCCGGGCAGGGCGGCCAGTGGGACGGCATGGCCGCCGGACTGCTGGACAGCTCACCGGAGTTCGCCGCGCGCCTGCGCGAGTGCGACGCCGCGCTCGGGGAGTACCTGGACTTCTCGGTGGAGGCGGTGCTCCGGCAGGAGCCCGGCACCCCGTCCACGGACCGCCTCGATGTCGTCCAGCCCGTGCTGTTCGCCGTGATGGTGTCCCTCGCCGCCTGGTGGGACGCGCACGGCGTCCGCCCGGCCGCGGTCGTCGGGCACTCGCAGGGAGAGATCGCGGCGGCCTGCGTCTCGGGTGCCCTCGGTCTGGACGACGCGGCCCGGATCGTCGCCCTGCGCAGCCGGGAGATGATGGCCATCGCCGGGGCGGGCGCGATGCTCTCGGTCGCGACCGGTGAGGACGACGTGCACGCCCGGATCGCCGAGCACGAGCACGAGCACGGGCACCGGGGCGAGGGTGACAGCGGGCTCGAGATCGCCGCCGTCAACGGCCCCGCCTCCGTCATCGTGGCCGGTGCCGCGGACGCGATCGACGCACTCGCCGCCCGCTTCGAGGCGGCCGGTGTACGCGCCCGCCGGGTCAAGGCCAGCGCCGCCGGTCACTCCGCGCAGGTCGAGGTCCTCCGCGACCGCGTACTGGAGGGACTCGCCCCCGTCCGGGTCGGCACCGGCCGGGTGCCCTGGTACTCCACCGTGCGGGCCGAACCCATGACGCCCGAGGACGGGCCCGGCTACTGGTACGACAACCTCCGCAAGCCCGTCCGGTTCGCCGCCGCCGTACGGCGTCTCCTCACCGACGGCTACCGGCACTTCGTCGAGGTCGGCCCGCACCCGGTGCTCACCGCCGGACTCCAGGACATCGCCGCCGAGGCCGGCGTGGAAGCGGCCGTCACCGGTACCCTCCGACGGGACGAGGACGGCCCGGAACGGCAGCTGCGTACCCTCGCCGAGGCCTGGGCCGCCGGCCTGCCCGTGGACTGGACGACGGTGCTGCCCGGCGACCGCCGGGCACCCGGCGTGCCCACCTACCCCTTCCAGCACCGGCGTTACTGGCTGGCCGACGCCCCCGGACCGGCCGCCACCGCCGACGACCCGGACGACGGCGCGTTCTGGACCGCCGTCGAGACCGCCGTCGAGGCCACCGACGCCACCGCCCTCGGCAAGACCCTCGGCATCGACGCGGACGCCCTCGCCCCCGTGCTGCCCGCGCTCGCCGACTGGCGCCGCGGCCGGCGCGAACGCTCGACCCTGGACGCCTGGCGGTTCCGGATCGCCTTCAAGCCGCTGCCCGAGCCGGAACCGGGCCGCCTGACGGGTACGTGGCTGGTGCTCCATCCGGCCGACGTCGACCCCGGTGCGATCACGGCCGTCCTCACCGGCGCCGGAGCCGAGGTCGCACTCGCCACCGAAGCCGACCGGGAGACACTCGCCGCCCGGCGCCACACCGGCGTCGTCTCGCTCCTCGGCCTGCGCGACGACGACCGGGCCGTCCTGGAGACCCTCGCGCTGATGCGGGAGCTGGGCGGCCTGGACACCGCCCTGTGGTTCGTCACCCGTGGCGCGGTCGCCGCCGCCCCCGGCGACCCGGCGTCCCGGCTCGCCCCCGCCCAGGTGTGGGCGCTGGCCCGCACCTTCGCCCTGGAGCACCCGGAGAGCTGGGGCGGCCTGCTCGACCTGCCGGAGACCCTCGACACCCGGGCCGCCGACCGGATCGCGGCCGTCCTGGCCGGCCTGGACGACGAGGACCAGGTCGCCGTCCGCTCCAGCGGCGTCCTGGCCCGCCGTCTGCTGCCCGCGCCCGCCGACCCGGCCGCGCCGCTGTGGGAGCCGCGCGGCACCGTCCTGATCACCGGCGGAACCGGTGCGCTCGGCGCCCACGTCGCCCGCTGGGCCGCCGCCTCCGGCGCCGGCCACGTCGTCCTCACCAGCCGCCGGGGCGAGGACGCCCCCGGCGCCGGCGCCCTGCGCGAGGAACTCACCGCGCTCGGCGCCCGGGTGACCGTCGCCGCCTGCGACACCGCCGACCGCGAGCAGGTCGCCGGACTGCTGGCCGCCCTGCCCGAGCCGGTCACCGCGCTCGTGCACGCCGCCGGCACCCTCAGCCCCGTACTGCTCGCCGACTCCACCCCCGACGAACTGGCCCACGTCCGCTCCGGAAAGGTCGACGGAGCCGTCCACCTCCTCGACCTCCTCGACCCCGGCCACCTGGAACAGGTCGTGCTGTTCTCGTCCAACGCCGGCGTCTGGGGCAGCGCCCGCCAGGGCGTCTACGGCGCCGCCAACGCCGCCCTCGACGCGCTCGCAGAACAGGCCCGGGAACGCGGCCTGCCGGTCACCTCGGTGGCCTGGGGGCTGTGGGACGGCGGCGGCATGGCCGAGGAGTCCGGCGGCGAGGAGTACATGCGCCGGCGCGGCTTCCGCGGCATGCCCCCCGAGGCGGCGATCACCGCGATGCGGCAGGCCGCCGGGGCCGGGGAGACGTTCCTCGCGGTCGCCCACGTCGACTGGTCGGCGTTCGCCCCCGCGTTCGCCTTCGCCCGCACCCGTCCGCTCATCGCCGACCTGCCCGGCGTACGGGCACTCCAGGCCACGACCGAGGCCGCCCCGCCGGAGGACGCCGGGTCGGCGCTGCGCGAGCGGCTGGCCGCCGCGCCCCCGCACGAGCACGAGCAGATCGCGCTCGACCTGGTACGCGGCCACGCCGCAGCCGTGCTCGGGCACGACGGGCCGGACGCGGTGGACGCGCGGCGTCCGTTCAAGGAGTTCGGGTTCGACTCGCTGACCGCGGTCGACCTGCGCAACCGCCTCACCGCGGCCACCGGCCTCACCCTGCCCGCCACCCTGGTCTTCGACCACCCCACCCCGGCGGCGGTGGCCGGACTCCTCCTCGAACGGCTCGTGACCGGCGACGGCGCCACCCCGGAGACCGTACTGGCCACCCTCGACCGGCTCAGCGAGGAACTGGCGGCCACCGCGGACGACACCGCGCTGCGGCTGCGGGTCGCCATGCGGCTGCGCGGGCTGCTCGACGGACTCGACGGGCCCGACGACGCCGCCGCGACGGCCGGGGACACGGTCAGCGCCAAGCTGGAGACCGCCGACGCGGACGAGGTGTTCCGGTTCATCGACGAACTCGGAGTCCAGTAACCAGCAGCAGGGGAGAGGTAGGGGTAGGCCGCCCCCGAGAGGGCGGCCTACCTTCGGCCCAGGCTGGCAGGAGTGGAGAACGCGCTCCGACGGTCCCCCGCGTCGCTCTCCCGCGCTCCGCGCGAACCGATCTTGGTGAGGCCTGAGTTGGTGGATCACGACAAGCTCCTCGACTATCTCAAGCGGGTCACCGCGGATCTGCACCAGACCCGCGAACGGCTGCACAAGGCCGAGTCCGCGGACCGGGAGCCGATCGCGATCGTGGCGATGAGCTGCCGCTACCCGTCGGGCGTCCGCACCCCGGACGACCTGTGGCGGCTGGTGAACACCGGCACCGACGCCATCGGCCGCCCGCCCGCCGACCGCGGTTGGGACCTGGAGGACGCCTACGACCCCGACCCCGAGCACGGCGACGGGTACGCCACCGAGGGCGGCTTCCTCACCGGCGCGGGCGAGTTCGACGCGGCGTTCTTCGACGTCAGCCCCCGCGAGGCGCTGTCGATGGACCCGCAGCAGCGGCAGGTCCTCGAAGCCTCCTGGGAGGCCCTGGAACGCGCGGGCATCGACCCGACCACCCTGCGCGGCAGCCGCACGGGCGTGTTCATCGGCTCCAACACCCAGGACTACGTCCGGCTCATCGGCGGCACCGTGCAGGCCGCCGAGGGCTTCCTCATCACCGGCACCACCGCGGCCGTGCTGTCCGGCCGGGTCTCCTACACGCTCGGCCTGGAGGGGCCGGCGGTCACCATCGACACCGCCTGCTCCTCGTCGCTGGTGGCCCTGCACCTCGCCGCGCAGGCGCTGCGCGCCGACGAGTGCACCATGGCGCTGGCCGGCGGCGTCACCGTGATGGCCACCCCGAGCGCGTTCACCGAGTTCTCCCGGCAGCGGGGCCTGGCCGCCGACGGCCGCTGCAAGGCGTTCTCCGCCGACGCCGACGGCATCGGCCTGTCCGAGGGCGTCGGCCTGGTGCTGCTGGAGCGGCTCTCCCGCGCCCAGCGCCTCGGCCACCCGGTCCTCGGCGTCATCAAGGGCTCCGCCGTCAACCAGGACGGCGCCAGCAACGGCATCGCCGCGCCCAACGGTCCCTCCCAGCAGCGCGTCATCCGCCAGGCCCTGGCCAACGCCGGACTCTCCGTCGACGATGTGGACCTGATCGAGGCGCACGGCACCGGCACCCGCCTCGGCGACCCCATCGAGGCACAGGCCGTCCTCGCCACCTACGGGCAGGACCGCACCGGCGGCCGGCCCGCACACCTCGGCTCCATCAAGTCGAACATCGGCCACACCCAGGCCGCCGCGGGCGTCGCCGGCGTGATGAAGGCCGTCCTCGCGATGCGGCACGGCACCATGCCCAAGTCGCTCCACCTGGACGAGCCGTCCCCGCACGTCGACTGGAGCGCCGGCGACGTCGAACTGCTCACCGAGGCACGCCCCTGGCCTCGCCGGGACACCCCCCGCCGGGCCGGCGTCTCCTCGTTCGGTGTCAGCGGCACCAACGTCCACATGATCATCGAGGAGCCGCCGGCCGAACCCGAACCCGTCCCGGCCGAGCCCTGCCCGGCGCCGGTCCCCGTCGTGCTCTCCGCCCGGGACACCGAGGCCCTGCGCGCCCAGGCCCGGCAGCTCTACACCCACGTCGAGGACCGGCCGCGGCTCGCGGTCACCGACCTCGGCGCGGAGCTCGCGACCGGCCGCGCCGCCCTGGAACACCGCGCCGTCGTCCTCGCCGACGACCGGGACACCCTCCTCGGCGCGCTCGCCGCCCTCGCCGTCGGTGAACCCGGGCCCGGCCTGGTCACCGGCGAACCGGCCCACGGCAAGCTCGCCTTCCTCTTCACCGGCCAGGGCGCCCAGCGCCTCGCCATGGGCAGGCAACTGGCCGAACACTTCCCCCGGTACGCCGAGGCGTTCGACACCGCCGCCGCCGCCGTCGACCGGCACCTCGTCCGCCGGCCCGGCGACCACACGCTGCGCGACATCCTCGACACCGACCTCCTGCACCGGACCGGGTACGCCCAACCGGCCCTGTTCGCCGTGGAAGTGGCCCTGCTGGAGACCGTGCGCGGCCTCGGCCTGGAACCCGAGATCGTCGCCGGGCACTCGGTCGGTGAGATCACCGCCGCCCACGCCGCCGGGGTCCTCTCGCTGGACGACGCGGCGGCGCTGGTCGTCGCCCGCGGCCGGCTGATGCAGGCGCTGCCGCCCGGCGGCGCGATGCTCGCCGTCCAGGCCGGCGAGGCCGCCGTCCGCGAAGCCGCCGCCGACGACCTCGACATCGCCGCCGTCAACGGCCCCGCGGCCGTCGTCCTGTCCGGCAGCGAGGAGGCGATCGACCGGTTCGCGCGCACCGCCCGCGACGCCGGCTGGAAGACCAGCCGGCTCCAGGTCAGCCACGCCTTCCACTCCCGGTTGATGGAGCCGATGCTCGCCGAGTTCGCCCGGTCCGTACGGGGCCTGCGGTTCAGCGAGCCGACCCTCGCCGCCGTCTCCACCGTGACCGGCCGTCCCGTCGCCGTGGGGGAGTGGACGGACCCCCAGTACTGGGTCGACCAGGTGCGTCACCCCGTGCGGTTCGCGGACGCCGTCACCGCCCTCGACGGCCTGGGCGCGGGCCGCTACCTCGAACTCGGCCCCGACACCGTGCTGGCCGCCATGGCCGCGCAGACCCTGCCGGACGCCCCGGCCTGCGTCGCCGCCCTGCACCGCGACCGCGACGAGGTCACCGCGTTCCTGACCGCGCTGGCCCGCGTGCACGCCGCCGGCTCCACCGTGGCCTGGTCCGCGCTGCACCCCGCCCGCCCCGCCGAACGCCTCGACCTGCCCACCTACCCGTTCCAGCACCGGCTGTACTGGCCCTCCCCGGCCGACCTGGTCACGGTCGACGCCGCCGGTCTGGGACTGACCGGCACCGACCATCCGCTGCTCGGCGCGGTGCTGACCCTCGCCGACGGCGACGGCAGCGTCTTCACCGGCCGGCTCGCCATCCAGACCCACCCCTGGCTGGCCGACCACGCCGTCCTCGGCACCGCCGTGCTGCCCGGCACCGCGATGGTCGAACTGGCCCTGCGGGCCGGTGAGCAGGTCGACACGCCGGTGCTGGAGGAGCTCACCGTCCAGGCCCCGCTCACGGTTCCCGCCACCGGGGGCGTCGCCCTCCAGGTCGTCACCGGTCCCGCCGACGACAGCGGACGGCGCCCGGTCACCGTGCACTCCCGCCGCGAGGACGCCCTGCCCGACGAGCCGTGGACCCCCCACGCCGCCGGTCACCTCGCCCCCGGCCGCCCCGAGACGCCCCCGCCCGCCGGCCTGGACGTCTGGCCGCCGGCCGGCGCCGAACCCCTCCCCGTCGACGGGTTCTACGAGCGACTGTCCGACGCCGGATTCGGCTACGGGCCCGCCTTCCAGGGCCTGACCGCCGCCTGGCGCCTCGGTGACGACGTCTACGCCGAGGTGAGGCTGCCCGAGTCCGAGGCCGGGCACGCCGCCCGGTTCCAGCTGCACCCCGCGCTGCTGGACGCCGCGATGCACGGCGTGGCCCTCACCGAGACCGACCGCGCGACGTCCGGTGCCCGGATGGCGTTCGCGTTCACCGACCTCACCGTGCACGCCGTCGGCGCCACCACCCTGCGCGTCCGCCTCACCCCCGCCGGCCCCGACCGCGTCGGCCTGTGCGCCGCCGACGGCACCGGCGCCCCCGTCGTCACCATCGGCGCGATGGTCATGCGGCCCGTCACCAGCGCCCAACTGGAGGCGGGGCCCCGGCAGGCACCCCGCTCCCTGTTCGGCGTCGACTGGGCCGAACGCCCGCTGGAACCGGCCCCGGCCCCTGAGAACTGGGCCGCCCTCGGCCCCGTACGCGACACCGGACTCCCGCTGGCCGACACCGCTTCCCCGGCCGTCCTGCTGCTGGACTGCCCCCCGCAGACCATCGACCCCGCCGACGACCCGGTCGGCCCGGCCGGCCGCGCCCACGCCGCCACCCGTCGCGTGCTCGCCGCCCTCCAGCGGTGGATCGACGACGAGCGGTACGCCGACACCACCCTTCTCGTCACCACCACCGGCGCCGTCGCCGGCGGCCCCGGCGAGCACCCCACCGACCTCGCGCACGCCGCCGTCTGGGGCCTGGTCCGCTCCGCCCAGTCGGAGTACCCCGCCAGGATCGTCCTCGCCGACGTCGACGGCACCCCCGCCTCCTGGGCCGCGCTGCCCGCCCTGGTCGCCGCCGGCGACACCCCGCAGGCCATGGTCCGCGGCGGCACCGTCACCGCGCCCCGCCTGACCCGTATCGCCCCCGACCCGGCGATGACCCCACCCGGCACCCCGAACTGGCGCCTGGAACGCCCCGCCGACGGCAACACCCTCGACCAGCTGACCCTGGCCGCCCACCAGGCCCCCGAAGGCCCCCTCGACCCCGGCATGGTCCGGGTCGCCGTCCGCGCCGCCGGCCTCAACTTCCGCGACGTCCTGATCGCCCTCGGCATCCACCCCAGCGACAACCCCCTCGACCTCGGCAGCGAGGGCGCCGGCGTGGTCCTGGAGACCGGCCCCGACGTCACCCATCTGGCCCCCGGCGACCGGGTCATGGGCGCCTTCGCGGGCGGCTTCGGACCGGTCGCCGTCACCGACGGCCGCCTCCTCGTGCCGATGCCGTCCGACTGGACGTTCGCCGAGGCCGCCGCCGTCCCCATGGCCTTCCTCACCGCCTACTACGCGCTCGTCGACCTCGCCGACGTCCAGCCCGGCGAGACCGTCCTCGTGCACGCCGGCGCGGGCGGCGTCGGCACGGCGGCCGTCCAGATCGCCCGGCACCTCGGCGCCCGCGTCCTGGCCACCGCCAGCCCCGCCAAGTGGGACGCCCTGCGCGCGCTCGGCCTGCCCGACGAGGACATCGCCTCCTCCCGCGACACCGAGTTCGCCACGAGGTTCGCCCAGGCCACCGACGGACAGGGCGCGGACGTCGTCCTCAACTCCCTCGCCCACGAACTCATCGACGCCTCCCTGACCCTGCTGCCGCGCGGCGGCCGGTTCCTGGAGATGGGCAAGACCGACCTGCGCGACCCCGCCCGCCTCGCCGCCGACCACCCCGGGGTCCGCTACCGTCCCTTCGACCTGTTCGAGGCGGGCCCGGACCGCATCCGCGCCATGCTCACCGAACTCCTCGCCCTGTTCGAGGCCGGGGAACTGCGCCTGCCGCCGGTCCGCGCCTGGGACATCCGCCAGGCCCGCGACGCCTTCCGGTACGTCTCCCAGGGCAAGCACATCGGCAAGAACGTCCTGGTCATGCCCCGCGCGCCCCGCGAGACCGGCACCACGGTCGTCACCGGCGCCACCGGGACGCTCGGCACCCTCCTCGCCCGCCACCTCGTGCACACCCGGGGCGTCCGCGACCTGCTGCTGCTCAGCCGCCGCGGCACCGACGCGCCCGGCGCAGCCGACCTGTGGTCGGAACTCACCGAGGCCGGCGCCCGCGTCCGGCTCGTCCGCTGCGACGTCGCCGACCGCGACGACCTCGACCGCGTCCTGGACGGCGTCGACGTCCGCGCCGTCGTGCACGTCGCCGGCGTCCTCGACGACACCGTCCTCACCTCCCTCACCCCCGACCGGCTCGACGCCGTGCTCCGCGCCAAGGTCGACGCGGTGGTCAACCTGCACGAGGCCACCACCGACGCCGACCTCGACGCGTTCGTGCTGTACTCCTCCGTCGCCGGCCTGCTCGGCACCCCCGGCCAGGGCAACTACGCCGCCGCCAACGCCTTCCTCGACGCGTTCGCCGCCGCCCGCCGCGCCCGCGGCCTGCCCGGCACCTCCCTGGCCTGGGGGGCCTGGGACACAGCCGCCGGCATGGCCCAGAACCTCTCCGAGGTCGACCGCAGACGCCTCACCCGCGGCGGCATCGCGCCGCTGCCGCTGCCCGAGGCCCTCGCCCTGTTCGACGCCGCCCCCGACGCCGAACGGCCGCTGCTCGTCCCGATCCGCATCGACCACACCGTGCTCCGCGCCCGGCAGGGCGACGCCGGACTTCCCCCGCTGCTGCGCGGCCTGGTCCGCGACCACACCCGCCGCGCCGCCACCGGCGAGAGCGCCGGCTCCCTCCTCCAGCGACTGGCCGGCCTGACCACCGCCGACCAGGACCGGCTGCTGCTGGACCTGGTCCGCGCCCAGGTCGCCGCCGTCCTCGGCCACGCGTCCGGCGATGCCGTACCCGCCGCCCGGCCCTTCAGCGAACTCGGCTTCGACTCCCTGACCGCCGTCGAACTCCGCAACCGGCTCAACGCCGCCACCGCCCTGCGCCTGCCCGCCACCCTCACCTTCGACTACCCGACCCCGCAGGCCCTGGTGACGTTCCTGCGCGGCGAACTCACCGACGCGCGACGGGACCTGCCGACCGCGACCTCCCGTCCCGCCGCCACCGACCTGGACGACCCCGTCGTCATCGTCGGCCTCGGCTGCCGCTACCCGGGCGGGATCAGCACCCCCGAGGAGTTCTGGCGACTCCTCGCCGAAAGCCGCGACGGAGTCACCGGCTTCCCCGACGACCGCGGCTGGGACCTCGACACCCTCCACCACCCCGACCCCGACCACCCCGGCACCTCCTACGTCACCGAAGGCGGCTTCCTCACCGGGGCCGGCCGGTTCGACGCCGCGTTCTTCGGCATCAGTCCGCGCGAGGCCATGACCATGGACCCGCAGCAACGCCTGCTGCTGGAGACGTCCTGGGAAGCCCTGGAACGCGCGGGCATCGACCCGGCCACCCTGCGCGGCAGCCGCACCGGCGTCTTCGCCGGCGTCCTCTACAGCGACTACGCCACCCTCCTGCGCCAGTCCGACACCGGCGCCGAAGGGTACGCGGGCGCGGCCAGCTCCGGCAGCCTCGTCTCCGGCCGGGTCTCCTACACCTTCGGCTTCGAGGGCCCGGCCGTCACCGTCGACACCGCCTGCTCCTCCTCCCTGGTCGCCCTGCACCTGGCCGCCCAGGCGCTGCGCTCCGGAGAGTGCGACCTCGCCCTCGCCGGCGGTGTCACCGTCATGGCCACGCCGGGCGCCTTCGTCGAGTTCTCCCGGCAGCGCGGCCTGGCCGCCGACGGCCGCTGCAAGGCGTTCTCCGCCGCCGGTGACGGAACAGGCTGGGGCGAGGGCGCCGGCGTCGTCCTGCTCGAACGCCTCTCCGACGCCCGCCGCGCCGGCCACCCCGTCCTCGCCGTGGTCCGCGGCAGCGCCGTCAACCAGGACGGCGCCAGTAACGGCATCACCGCCCCCAACGGCCCCTCCCAGCAACGCGTCATCCGCCAGGCCCTGGACGCCGCCGGACTCGCCCCCACCGCCGTCGACGCCGTCGAGGCACACGGCACCGGCACCTCCCTCGGCGACCCCATCGAGGCCCAGGCCCTGCTGGCCACCTACGGCCGCGACCGCACCGGCGCCCCGCTCTGGCTCGGCTCCGTCAAGTCCAACTTCGGACACACCCAGGCCGCCGCCGGAGTCGCCGGCGTCATCAAGATGGTCCTGGCCATGCACTACGGCACCCTGCCCCGCACCCTCCACGTCGACCGGCCCACCCCGCGCGTCGACTGGACCGCCGGAGCCGTCGAACTCCTCGCCGACCCCCGCCCTTGGCCGCGCACCGCCCACCCCCGCCGGGCCGGCGTCTCCTCCTTCGGCATCAGCGGCACCAACGCCCACGTCATCCTCGAAGAAGCGCCCACCGCGCCCGACCCGGCGGGCGAACCGGGGACCGGCACCCCGCTGCCGCTCGTCCCGCTGGTGCTCTCCGGTCACGACGCGGCCGGACTCGCCGGCCAGGCCGCCCGCCTGCTGGACTTCCTCGACACCCGCCCCACCGCACGCCTGCTGGACGTCGGCCGCTCCCTCGCCGGCCGGGCCGCGCTGCCCCACCGGGCGGTCGTGCTCGCCCGCACCGCCGACCGGACGGTGACGGACCTCCTCGACCTCGCCGACGGCACCCGCCCCGGTGGCACCGCCACCGACGGACGTCTGGCGATGGTCTTCACCGGCCAGGGCGCCCAGCGAGTCGGCATGGGCCGCGAACTGTACGCGGCGTTCCCGGCCTTCGCGGCGGCCCACGACGAGGTGCGCGAGGCCCTCGGCATGCCGCCGCAGGAGCCGGACGCGGCGGCGCTGGACGAGACGGGCCGCGCCCAGCCGGCGATCTTCGCCGTCGAGGTCGCCCTGCTCGCCCTGCTCCGTGACTGGGGCGTCACCCCGGAGGTCGTCGCCGGCCACTCCGTAGGCGAGATCACCGCCGCCCACGCGGCCGGCGTGCTCTCGCTCCAGGACGCCGCGACCCTGGTGGCCGCGCGGGGCCGCCTGATGCAGGCACTCCCGCCCGGCGGCGCGATGCTCGCGGTCGGCGCCCGTGAGACCGACGTCAGGGACGCCTTCCCCAACATCGACCTCGCGGCGGTGAACGGGCCCGCATCGGTCGTCGTGTCCGGCCCCGAGGCCGACATCGAGCGGGTCGCGGCCACGGCGGCGGAACGCGGCTGGAAGACGACCCGGCTGCGCACCAGCCACGCCTTCCACTCCCGCCTGATGGACCCCATGCTGGACGAGTTCGCCGAGGTCGTCCGGGGCCTGCGGTTCAGCGAACCGAAGCTGCGCGCGGTCTCCACCGTCACGGGCACCACCGTCGACCACGGCGAGTGGACCGATCCCCAGTACTGGGTCGAACAGGTCCGCCGCACCGTCCGGTTCGCCGACGCGCTCACCGCCCTCGACGCCGACCGCGTCCTGGAGGTCGGCCCCGACGCCGTCCTCACCGCCCTCGTGCGGGACGCCCATCCCGACCGCACCGCCGTCGCGGCCCTGCGCCGCGACCGCGAGGAGACCGAAACCCTGCTCACCGCGCTCGGCGACCTCTTCGCGGCGGGCGTCGCGGTGGACTGGCCGGCCGTCTTCGCCGGCACCGGCGCGACCCGCGTCGACCTGCCCACCTACGCCTTCCAGCACAGCACCTACTGGCCCCGGCCCCGCCCCGGCCGCCACACCACCGACCCGGCCGGACTCGGCCTGGTCGGCACCGGCCACGCCCTGCTCGGCGCCGCCGTGGAGCTCCCCGACTCGCCTGCCACCGTCCTCACCGGCCACCTCTCCGTCGCCACCCACCCCTGGCTCGCCGACCACGTGGTCCTCGACCGGACCGTCGTCCCCGGCACCGCGCTGGTCGAGATGGCCCTGGCCGCCGGCGACCGCGCGGGCGTCCCGGCACTGGAGGAACTCCTCCTCCGGACCCCGCTGACCCTGCCCCCGGACGGCGGTGTCCAGGTCCGCGTCACCGTCGCCCCCGACGCCCCCGACGACGGCCGCCGGACCGTCACGCTGCACGCCCGCACCGACGAGACCGACCCCTGGACCGTCCACGCGACCGGCGTCCTCACCGCCCGGCACGCCGCCCCGGCCGCCCCCGGCCTGGTCGCCTGGCCGCCGGCCGGCGCCGAACCCGTACCCCTCACCGACTTCTACCCGTCCCTCGCCGCCACCGGTATGACGTACGGGCCCGCCTTCCAGGCCCTGCGCAAGGTCTGGCGGCACGGCGACGAGATCCTCGCCGAGGTCAGCACCGAGGAGAGCGGCACCGGTTACGCCCTGCACCCCGCCCTGTTCGACGCGGCCCTGCACGCCGTCGGCGCCGGCGGCCTGCTGCCCGAGCCCGGCGTCCGGCTGCCCTTCGCCTTCACCGGCGTACGCGTCCTCGGCGCATCCGCACCGACGACCCTGCGGGCCCGGCTCACCACCGGCACCCGCCCCGACAGCGTGCGCGTCACCCTGGCCGACGAGTCCGGCCTCCCGGTGGCCGAGATCGACGACCTGTCCCTCCGTCAGGTGTCGGGCGCCCAGCTCTCGGCCGCCACAGCCGACCGACTGCTGTACGGCGTGGACTGGGTACCGGAGGACGAGACCGGGACCTTCGATCCGCCCCGCGTCACCATTCCGCTCGGCGAACCGCTCCCGGAAGACACCGCCCAGGTCCTGACGGTCGACGCGACCGCCCCCGGCCCGGCGGCCGAGCGCGCCACGGCCCTGCTCACCCTCCTCCAGACCTGGCTCGCCGACCCCGCCTGGGCCGACTCCCGGCTGGTGGTACGGACGTACGGCGCGGTCGGCGAGGACGTCACCGACCCCGACGGCGCCGCGCTGTGGGGCCTGGCCCGGTCGGCCCGGTCGGAGCACCCCGACCGCATCCACCTTCTGGACGCCGACGCCGACGCCTTCCACCCGCTGCCGGAAGCCCTGGTCCGCGGCGGAGCCGTCCACACCCCCCGCCTCACCCGCGTCCAGGCACCCGGCACGGCCGGCCTCGGTGACGGCCTCGTGGTCGTCACCGGCGCCACCGGCACCCTCGGCCGGCTCCTCACCCACCACCTCGTCGAGACCCACGGCGTCCGCGACCTGCTCCTCCTCTCCCGCTCCGGCGACACCGTCGACGTCGAGGGCGCGACGGTACGCTCCCTCGCCTGCGACCTGGCCGACGCCGACGCGGTCGCCGAGGCACTGCGCGACGAGCCCGTGACCGCCGTCGTCCACGCCGCCGGCGTCCTCGACGACGCACTCCTGACCGACCTCACACCGGAACGGCTCCGCACGGTGTTCCGCGCCAAGGTCGACGCGGTCGCCCACCTGCGCGCCGCCACCGCCCACCACCCCCTGACGGCGTTCGTCCTGTACTCCTCGGCCGCCGGACTCCTCGGCAGCCCCGGCCAGGCCAACTACGCCGCCGCCAACGCCTTCCTGGACGCCTACGCCACCCGCCTGCGGACGGAGGGCGTCCCGGCGGTGTCCCTGGCCTGGGGCCTGTGGGACGCCGGCATGGGCAGCGGCCTGACCGACGCCGAACGGTCCAGGGCCCGGCAGGGCGGCATCGTCCCGCTCACCGCCGAACAGGGCCTGGCCGCCTTCGACGCCGCCCTCGCCGCCGACCGCGCGATCATCGCGCCGCTCGGCCTCGACCTCACCGCCCTGCGCTCCCGCCCCGGACTGCCGCCCCTGCTGCGCGGCCTGGTCCCGGCACCGGCCGGCGGCCGCACGGCGACGGGCCCGGCGTCCGGTGCCTTCGCCACGCAGCTCGCCGCACTGTCGTCCGACGCCGAACGCGAGCGGATCGTCCTGGACCTGGTCCGCACCCACGTGGCGGCGGTCCTCGGCCACGCCGACGTCTCGGCCGTCGCCGCCGACCTGCCGTTCCGCGAACTCGGCTTCGACTCGCTCACCGCCGTCGAACTCCGCAACCGCCTCAACACCGTGACCGGCCTGCGCCTGCCGTCCACCCTGGTCTTCGACTACCCGAACGTCACCGCCCTCGCCGCCCACCTGACGACCGAACTCTCCGGCACCGCCGCCGACGCCACCCCCGTGGTGACCGCTGCCGTCGCCTCCGACGAGCCGATCGCCATCGTCGGCATGGCCTGCCGCTACCCCGGCGGAGTCAGCAGCCCCGAGGACCTGTGGGACCTGGTGGCGAACGGCCGGGACGGAGTCGGGTTCTTCCCCGAGGACCGGGGCTGGGACGTGGAGAACCTCTACCACCCCGACCCCGACCACCCCGGCACCTCGTACACCCGCGAGGGCGGATTCCTCTACGACGCCGCGGACTTCGACCCGGTGGTCTTCGGCATCTCGCCGCGTGAGGCCCTCGCCATGGACCCGCAGCACCGCCTGCTGCTGGAGACGTCGTGGGAGGCGTTCGAGCGGGCCGGGATCGACCCGCTGGGACTGCGCGGATCCCGCACCGGGGTCTTCACCGGTGTCATGTACAACGACTACTCGATGGCCCTCGGCGCCTCCGACGACAGCGCCGAGGGGTTCATGGGCACCGGAGGCAGCATCGCCTCCGGCCGCGTCTCCTACACGTTCGGCCTGGAGGGGCCGGCGGTGACGGTGGACACGGCGTGCTCGTCGTCGCTGGTGGCGCTGCACCTGGCGGTGCAGGCGCTGCGCAGTGGCGAGTGCGACGCGGCGCTGGCCGGTGGCGTCACCGTGATGTCCACGCCGAACACCTTCGTCGGGTTCTCGCGGCAGCGGGGACTGGCGGCCGACGGGCGGTGCAAGTCGTTCGCGGAGGGTGCGGACGGTACGGGGTGGGGCGAGGGCGTCGGCATCCTCCTGGTGGAGCGACTGGCCGACGCCGAGCGCCTCGGGCACCCGGTGCTCGCCGTGGTCCGGGGCAGCGCGGTCAATCAGGACGGCGCGTCCAACGGCCTGACCGCTCCGAACGGTCCCTCGCAGCAGCGGGTGATCCGTCAGGCCCTGGCGAACGCGCGGGTCTCCGCCGCCGACGTGGATGTGGTGGAGGCGCACGGTACGGGGACGCCGCTGGGCGACCCGATCGAGGCGCAGGCGCTGCTGGCGACCTACGGGCAGGACCGCGCGGCCGGTGTGCCGTTGTGGCTGGGCTCGGTGAAGTCCAACCTGGGACACACGCAGGCGGCTGCGGGCGTGGCCGGGATCATCAAGATGGTGCAGGCGATGCGGCATGGACTGATGCCGGGAACGCTCCACGTGGACGCGCCGTCGTCGCAGGTGGACTGGGAGTCGGGCGCGGTGGAACTGCTGACGGACGCCCGGCCGTGGGACGTGGACGGCCGCCCCCGTCGGGCGGCGGTGTCGTCGTTCGGTATCAGCGGCACCAACGCCCACGTCATCCTGGAGGCCCCGGCGGAGGAGCCGGCCCCGGCGCCCGTCACCGGCCCGCCGGTCGCTCCCGTGGTGCTGTCCGCCGCCGACGAGGCCGGGCTGCGCGCCCAGGCCGAGCGGATCCGTGCGACGGACGCGCCGGCCGCCGCCGTGGCCCGGTCACTCACCCGCCGTTCGGCACTGCGGCACCGCGCGGTCGTCGTGGCCGGTGACCGCTCGGAACTGGACGCCGCTCTGGCGGCGGTGGCCGACGGAAGCCATCCGCTGGTCGGAGTGGCCGGTACCGGCCGGCTGGGGGTGGTGTTCACCGGGCAGGGGTCGCAGCGGGTGGGTATGGGCCGGGAGTTGTATGAGGTGTTTCCGGTGTTCGCGGCGGCTTATGACGAGGTGTGTGGGGCGCTGGGTCTGTCGCTGGGTGGTCTGGGTGCGGGGGA
>NZ_JAGMUE010000079.1:0-122164 GCF_019049165.1 Streptomyces sp. AC627_RSS907 | reverse complement strand
GATCTTTGCGCTTGAGGTGGCGTTGTTGGCTCTGGTGCGTTCGTGGGGGCTGGAGCCGGATGTGGTGGCGGGGCATTCGGTGGGGGAGGTCACGGCCGCGTATGCGGCGGGTGTGCTGAGTCTGGCTGATGCTGCTGCTTTGGTGGCTGCTCGGGGTCGGTTGATGCAGGGGCTTCCGTCTGGTGGTGTGATGTGGGCGGTGGGGGCGTCGGAGGCGGAGGTGCGGGAGGCGTTTCCGGGGCTTGATATTGCGGCGGTGAATGGGCCGTCGTCGGTGGTGGTGTCGGGTCTGGCGGCGGATGTCGGGCGGGTGGCCGGGCGGGGTTGGAAGACGTCGCGGTTGCGGACGAGTCATGCGTTTCATTCGCGGTTGATGGAGCCGATGCTCGAGGAGTTCGCTCGGGTCGTGCGTGGGCTGCGTTTCAGTGAGCCGACGCTGGCGGCGGTGTCGACGGTGACGGGTGCCATGGTCACTGCCGGTCAGTGGTCGGATCCGGAGTACTGGGTGCGGCAGGTGCGTGAGCCGGTCCGGTTCGCTGATGCCATGGCCGCTTGGGATGCGGATCGTGTGCTGGAGCTGGGCCCGGACAGTGTCCTCACCACGCTGATCGGTGAGACGAGCCCGGACACGGCCGCCGTGGCCGCGCTGCGCCGCGACCGGCACGAGGTCACCACCCTGCTCACCGCGATCGGTGAGCTGTTCGTCCACGGCCGGCCCGTGGACTGGCGGGCCGTCCTCGGCGATACCGAGACCCGCGTGGTCGACCTGCCCACCTACCCCTTCCAGCACCGGCGTTACTGGCCCCGGCCGCGCACCGGCGGCCACCAGGACGCCATCGGCCTGGGCCTCACCGAGACGGGACACCCGCTGCTCGGTGCGGCCGTCGAGGCCCCCGACGCGGCGACGATGCTGCTGACCGGCCGGGTGTCGCTGCGTACCCACCCGTGGCTGGCCGACCACGTCGTACTGGGGCGCGTCATCGTGCCCGGCACCGCGTTCGCCGAGATGGCGCGCGCGGCCGGTGAGCGGGCCGGTCTCCCGGTCGTCGAGGAACTCCTGCTCCAGACCCCGCTGCCGCTGCCCGAACGCGGTGGTGTCCAGCTCCGGGCCACGCTCGCCGAGCCTGACACCGGCGGCCGACGCGCGGTGACGATCCACGCCCGTACCGAGGACGAGGACACCTGGACGACACACGCGACCGGCATCCTGGCCGCCCAGGACGGCCGGGCCCACGTCGACGTCGACCTGGCCTCCTGGCCGCCGGCCGACGCCGACCCGCTCGACCTGTCCGGTTTCTACCAGGGCACGGCCGCCGACGGACTCGCCTACGGCCCGGCGTTCCAGGGCCTGCGGGCCGTCTGGAAGCGCGGCGAAGAGGTGTACGTCGAGATCGAGTCGGACCACACGACCACCGGGTACGACCTGCATCCCGCCCTGTTCGACGCCGTACTGCACGCGATCGCCGCGGGCGGCCTGTTCAGCGACGGCGACACCCGACTGCCGTTCGCCGTCACAGGGTTCCGGACGTTCGCGCCGGCGGGCACCCGACTGCGGGCACACCTGACCAGGACCGACGGCGCCGATACGGTGCGGCTGCTGCTCGCCGACCTGTCTGGCACGCCGGTCGCCGAGGTCGACGGTCTGGTACTGCGACCGGTCGCGGCTGCCCAACTGGGCGCTGCCGAGGCCGACCGGTTGCTCTACGCGGTGGAGTGGGTGCCGGAGGAGGGGGTGGCTGCGGCGGTCGAGGCTCCGGTGGTGATCAAGCTGGGTGATGCTCTTCCGGCTCCGGTGTCTGTGGTGTTGGTGGATGCGTCGGTTCCGGGTTCGGCTCGGGATCGGTCGGTGGCTCTGCTGGGGTTGCTTCAGGGGTGGCTGGCCGATCCCGCGTGGGCTGGTTCGCGGTTGGTGGTGCGGACGTTCGGTGCGGTGGGTGAGGAGGTCACGGATCCGGACGGTGCGGCGTTGTGGGGTCTGGTGCGGTCGGCGCAGTCGGAGCATCCGGATCGTATTCATCTGCTGGATGCGTCGGAGGATGTGTGGTGTCCGGTGCCGCAGGCGGTGTTGCGGGACGGGGTGGTGAGGGTTCCGCGTCTGGTCCGGGTGAGGTCTGCGGGGGTGCCTGGGTTCGGTGGTGGGGCGGTGGTGGTCTCCGGGGCGTCGGGGACGTTGGGTCGTCTGGTCGCTCGTCATCTGGTGGAGGCGCATGGGGTGCGTCGTCTGGTGCTGCTGTCCCGTTCGGGTGGGGTGGTGGAGGTCGAGGGTGCGGAGGTGCGTGCGGTCGCGTGTGATGTGGCTGATGCGGATGCTGTGGCGGTGGCTCTGCGGGGTGAGAGGGTCACGGGGGTGGTGCATGCGGCGGGTGTGCTGGATGACGGTCTGCTGACTGATCTGTCTGCGGAGCGGTTGGATGCGGTCTTCGGTGCGAAGGTGGACGCGGCCCGTAACCTTCTCGCGGCGACCGAGGGTCAGGATCTTGCGGCGTTCGTGTTGTATTCGTCGGCTGCGGGTCTGTTCGGCAATGCGGGTCAGGCGAACTACGCGGCGGCGAACGCGTTCCTGGATGCCTATGCGAGCAGTCTGCGTTCCGGGGGTGTTCCGGCGACGTCACTCGCGTGGGGTCTGTGGGACGCCGGTATGGGCGAGAGCTTGTCGGATGTGGACCGGGATCGTATGCGGCGCGGTGGCATCCTGCCGTTGACCGTGGAACAGGGCCTGGCCGCCTTCGACGCCGCACTCGGCACCGGTCGCGCGGCCGTCGCGCCGCTCGCCCTGGACACCGCCTCCCTGCGCGAGGCCGCCGCCGCCGGGCTGCTGCCGCCTGTGCTGGCGAGTCTGGTCCGGGTACCGGTCCGCAAGCAGGCGGACACGGCGCTGGGCCGGCGCCTGGCCGGTCTGCCCGTGCAACAGCGCGAGCGGGCCGTGCTCGACCTGGTCCGCACGCACGTTGCCGCGGTCCTCGACTATGCGGGCCCGGAAGCCGTCGAGGACGAGCGCGCCTTCAGCGAACTGGGCTTCGACTCGCTCATCGCGGTCGACCTGCGTAACCGGCTGGCGACCGTCACCGGATTGCGCCTGCCCTCGACGCTGGTCTTCGACTACCCCAACGCGCTCTCGTTGGCCGAACACCTCACCACCGAACTCTCCGGAGCCGTCGCCGCCGCCACTCCCGCGGCGACCACCACCGTGTCCTCCGACGAGCCGATCGCGATCGTCGGTATGGCCTGCCGTTACCCGGGCGGGGTGAGCAGCCCGGACGAGCTGTGGGATCTGGTCGCCAACGGCCGTGACGGCATCGTGCCCTTCCCGGAGGACCGGGGTTGGGACGTCGAGGCGCTCTACCACCCGGACCCCGACCACCCCGGCACCTCGTACGCCCGGGAAGGCGGATTCCTCTCCGGCGCCGCGGACTTCGACCCGGATCTGTTCGGGATCTCGCCGCGCGAGGCCCTCGCCATGGACCCGCAGCACCGCCTGCTGCTCGAATCCTCGTGGGAGGCGTTCGAACGTGCCGGAATGAACCCGATGGGGCTGCGCGGCTCGCGGACCGGCGTTTTCGTCGGCGTCATGTACGACGACTACGCCATGGTGCTGGGCGCCTCCGACGAGGGGACCGAGGGCTTCATCGGGACCGGCGGCAGTGTGGCGTCGGGGCGTGTGTCGTACACGTTCGGTCTTGAGGGGCCGGCGGTGACGGTGGATACGGCGTGTTCGTCGTCGTTGGTGGCGTTGCATCTGGCGGTGCAGGCGCTGCGCAACGGTGAGTGCGACGCGGCGCTGGCCGGTGGTGTGACGGTGATGTCCACGCCGAACACGTTCGTCGGGTTCTCGCGGCAGCGGGGTCTGGCGGCCGACGGGCGGTGCAAGTCGTTTGCGGAGGGCGCGGACGGCACCGGCTGGGGCGAGGGCGTGGGCATGCTGCTGGTGGAGCGGCTGTCGGATGCCGAGCGTCTGGGGCATCGGGTGCTGGCGGTGGTGCGGGGCAGTGCGGTCAACCAGGACGGTGCGTCGAACGGGTTGACGGCTCCGAACGGTCCTTCGCAGCAGCGGGTGATCCGGGCTGCGCTGGAGGCTGCTGGTCTGGCACCGCGTGATGTGGATGTGGTGGAGGCGCACGGTACGGGTACGGCGTTGGGTGATCCGATCGAGGCGCAGGCGTTGCTGGCGACGTACGGGCAGGACCGTGCGGGCGGTGAGCCGTTGTGGCTGGGTTCGGTGAAGTCCAACCTGGGGCATACGCAGGCGGCTGCGGGCGTGGCCGGGGTCATCAAGATGGTGCAGGCGATGCGGCACGGGGTGCTGCCCCGTACCCTGCATGTCGACGCGCCGTCGTCGCAGGTGGACTGGGCCTCGGGTGCGGTGGAGCTGCTGACCGAGGAACGGCCGTGGGATGTCGAGGGCCGGCCGCGGCGTGCGGCGGTGTCGTCCTTCGGCATCAGCGGCACCAACGCCCACGTCATCCTCGAAGCCCCGGCCCGGCAGCCCGCGCCGGCCCCCGTCGCCGGGCTGCCGGTCGTCCCCGTGGTGCTCACCGCCGCCGACGCGGCCGGTCTGCACGCTCAGGCCGAACGGCTGCACAGCGCGATCGCGCCGGACGAGCCACTGGACCGCATCGGCCGCTCCCTGGCCGGTCGTGCGACCCTGCGTCACCGAGCGATGATCCTCGCCTCCGACCATCGCGCGCTGAACGACCTCGGTACGGCAGCGCAGTTCGGAGAAGCACACCACACCACCCTGGCGATGGTGTTCACCGGTCAGGGTGCGCAGCGGGTCGGTATGGGCCGGGAGTTGTATGAGGCGTTTCCGGTGTTCGCGGCGGCTTATGACGAGGCGTGCGAGGCTTTGGGTCTTTCGCTGGGTGGTCTCGATGCGGCGCGGTTGGAGGAGACGGGCTGGGCGCAGCCGGCGGTCTTCGCGCTTGAGGTGGCGTTGTTGGCGCTGGTGCGTTCGTGGGGGCTGGAGCCGGATGTGGTGGCGGGTCATTCGGTGGGGGAGGTCGCGGCCGCGTATGCGGCCGGGGTGCTGACCTTGGCGGATGCGGCGTCGTTGGTGGCTGCGCGGGGCCGGTTGATGCAGGGGCTTGCGTCTGGTGGGGCGATGTGGGCGGTGGGGGCGTCGGAGGCGGAGGTGCGGGAGGCGTTCCCGGACCTTGACATCGCGGCCGTGAACGGGCCGGAGGCCGTGGTGGTGTCCGGTGTCGAGGAGGCGGTCGAGGGGGCGGTCGGTGAGGTGGCCGGGCGGGGGTGGAAGACGACTCGGCTGCGGACCAGCCATGCGTTCCACTCCCGTCTGATGGAGCCGATGCTGGACGACTTCCGTGCGGTGGTGGAGACGCTTGCGTTCGCGGAGCCGGTGCTCCCCGCTGTCTCCACGGTGACGGGTGCCCTGGTCACTGCCGGTCAGTGGTCGGATCCGGAGTACTGGGTGCGGCAGGTGCGTGAGCCGGTCCGGTTCGCCGACGCGGTCGCCGCCCTGGACGCGGGCCGGGTCCTGGAACTCGGCCCGGACGGGATACTCACCGGACTCGTCGCCGGTCTCCGCCCCGAGCTGACCGCGGTGACCGCCCTCCGCAAGGACCGACCCGAGACGCACACGCTGCTCACCTCGGTCGGGACCCTCTTCGTGGAGGGCCAGCACGTCGACTGGACGGCGGTGCTCGGCACCGGCCCGCGTGCCGACCTGCCCACCTACGCCTTCCAGCACCGCAGGTTCTGGCCCCGCCCGCGCACCGGCACCGCCGGTGACGTCACCGGCCTCGGCCTCACCGGCACCGGCCACCCGATCCTCGGTGCGGCCGTCGCCTTGCCGTCCGGCGACAACGTCTTCACCGGGCAGCTCTCCGCACGTACGCACCCCTGGCTCCGCGATCACGCGGTCGCCGGCCGTACGGTCGTCCCGGGCACCGCGCTGGTCGAGATGGCGCTCACCGCCGGGGACCGGGCCGGGCTGCCGGTCCTGGACGAACTGCTGCTCCAGGCGCCGCTGGCCCTCGGAGACCAGGGCGGAATCCAGGTCCGGGTCACCGTGGCCGCACCCGACGCCGGCCGCAGCGCCGTGACGATCCACTCGCGGACCGACGAGGACGAGGCGTGGACGCTCAACGCCGAAGGCCTGCTGACCGACGACACCGCACCGTGGCCGGACACCAGCGCACTCATGACCTGGCCGCCCGAGGACGCGGACGAGATCGACGTCACCGGGTTCTACGAGACGGCAGCCGCCGGAGGGCTGGACTACGGGCCGGCGTTCCAGGGACTGCGGCGCGTGTGGCGACGCGGCGAGACGGTCTTCGCCGAGGTGGAGGCGGATGACCCGGCCACCGGATACACCCTGCATCCGGCGCTCTTCGACGCGGCACTGCACGCCATCGGCGCGGGCGGCGTGCTCCCGGCCGACGGCGGTGTGCGCCTCCCGTTCGGCTTCACCGGCGTCCGGATGGCGGGAACGGTGGGGACGACCGGCCTGCGGGTCGAGATGACCGCCGCGCCCGGAGCCGACACCGTCCGGCTCTCGTTGGCTGATGCCTTGGGCAACCCGGTGGCGGCCGTCGACGGCCTCGCTCTGCGTCCCGTCGCCCCGGCACAGTTCGGTGGTCTCGCCGACCGTCTGCTGTTCGGTGTGGAGTGGGTGCGGCAGGAGGTTTCCCCGGCCGCGGAGGTTCCGGTGGTGGTCAGGCTGGGTGACGCGCTCCCGGCGCCGGCGCCCGTGGTCTCGGTCGACGCGACGGCGTCCGGCCCGGCCCGGGACCGGGCCGGTGCTCTGCTGGCGTTGTTGCAGGGCTGGCTCGAGGATCCCGCGTGGGCGGGGTCCCGGATGGTGGTGCGCACGTACGGTGCGGTCGGTGACGAGGTGACCGATCCGGACGGTGCCGCGTTGTGGGGTCTGGTCCGTTCGGCCCAGTCGGAACACCCGGACCGTGTCCACCTGCTGGACGCCTCCGCCGACGCCTTCTACCCCGTACCCGAGGCAGTGGTGCGTGAGGGTGTGCTCACCGTTCCCCGTCTGACGCGGCTCAAGGCCTTGCAGCCGGTCGTGTTCGGTGAGGGCGCGGTCGTGGTCACCGGTGCCACCGGCACCCTGGGCCGTCTCATCGTCCGCCACCTCGTGGACGTACATGGGGTGCGGCGTCTGGTGCTGCTGTCCCGCTCCGGTGGGTCGGTGGAGGTCGAGGGTGCGGCAGTGCGGGCGGTGGCGTGTGACGTGGCGGACGCGGATGCCGTGGCCGACGCGTTGCGGGGGGAGACGGTCACGGCGGTCGTGCATGCGGCGGGTGTCCTGGACGACGGTCTGCTGAGCGGTCTGACCCCGGAGCGGCTGGACGCTGTCTTCCGTGTGAAGGTGGACGCGGCCCGCAATCTGCTCGCGGCGACCGAGGGTCAGGATCTTGCGGCGTTCGTGTTGTATTCGTCGGCTGCGGGTCTGTTCGGCAATGCGGGTCAGGCGAACTATGCGGCGGCGAACGCGTATCTGGACGCTTATGCCACCCGTCTGCGTTCCGGGGGTGTTCCGGCGACGTCACTCGCGTGGGGTCTGTGGGATGCGGGCATGGGCGAGGCCCTCACCGGCACCGGCCGGGACCGTATGCGGCGCGGCGGCATCCTGCCCCTCACCGCCGAACAGGGCCTCGCCGCCTTCGACGCCGCACTCGGCACAGCGGCTCCTGTGGTCGCCCCCCTGGCCCTCGACACCACCGCACTCGGGCAGGCCGCCGAGGCCGGGCTGCTTCCCCCGCTGCTGGCCGGGCTGGTGCGCGCGCCGCGCAGCCGTCGGGCCGTGCCCGCCGGGCCGACGCTGGGCAAGCGACTGGACGGGCTGTCCGCCGAGGACCAGGACCGGGTCGTGCTCGAAGCCGTCCAGGCTCAGGTCGCGGCCGTGCTGGGGCACGACTCGGCTGCCTCCGTACCGGCCGAACGGGCCTTCAGCGAGCTGGGCTTCGACTCTCTGACCGCCGTCGAGCTGCGCAACCGGCTGATGGCCGCGACCGACCTGAGACTGCCGTCCACGCTGGTCTTCGACTACCCGAACGCCGGCGCGCTCGCCGCGTACCTCACCGAACGGCTGCGACCCGCGGTGGTGTCCCCGGCCGACGCGCTGCTGGCCGAACTCGACCGGCTGGAACAGGGGCTGCGGGCAGCACCGGCCGACGACGAGGAGCGGTCCCGGGTGACCGCCCGGCTGCACGGTCTGCTGGCCGTCTGGCAGGGCGAGGGCACGGGCGGCGCCGGTGCCGGACTGGCCCGGGACCTGGAGACCGCCACCGACGACGAGATGTTCGACCTGCTCGGCAAGGAATTCGGAATCTCCTGACCCGGCGCGGCGAAGAGAGGCGACAGCACATGAGCGAGCCAGGGCAGGTCCCCGAGGACCGGCTGCGCTACTTCCTGAAGAGAGTCACCGCCGAGCTGCACGACACCCGTGAGCTGCTGCGCGGGGCCGAGCAGGCCGCGTCCGAGCCGATCGCGATCGTCGGCATGGCCTGCCGGTTCCCCGGCGGAGTCGGTTCCCCGGAGGACCTGTGGGAGCTGGTGGCGGAAGGACGGGACGCGATCGGGACGTTCCCGACCGACCGGGGCTGGGACGTGGAGAACCTGTACCACCCCGACCCCGACCACCCCGGCACCACCTACTCCCGCGACGGCGGCTTCCTCACCGGCGCCGCGGACTTCGACCCGGCGGTGTTCGGCATCTCGCCGCGCGAGGCTCTCGCGATGGACCCGCAGCACCGGCTGCTCCTCGAGACGTCCTGGGAGGCGCTGGAACGGGCGGGGCTGGACCCGCTGGGCATGCGCGGCGCGCGCGCCGGGGTGTTCGTCGGCATCATGTACCACGACTACGCGCAGGTGATGGGCGCGTCCGTCGAAGCCGCCGAGGGCTTCCTCGGTACCGGCGGCAGCATCGCCTCGGGGCGGATCGCCTACACCTTCGGCCTGGAGGGTCCCACCGTCACCGTCGACACGGCCTGCTCGTCGTCGCTGGTGTCGTTGCACCTGGCGGTGCAGGCGCTGCGCAACGGCGAGTGCGACACCGCGCTGGCCGGTGGCGTGACCGTGATGGCCACACCGAACACCTTCGTCGGGTTCTCGCGGCAGCGGGGCCTGGCCACCGACGGCCGCTGCAAGTCCTTCGCCGAGGGCGCGGACGGCACCGGCTGGGGCGAGGGCGTGGGCATGCTCCTGGTCGAGCGGCTCTCCGACGCCCGACGGCACGGACACCCGGTGCTCGCCGTCGTCCGGGGCAGTGCCGTGAACTCGGACGGCGCCTCCAACGGGCTGACGGCGCCGAACGGTCCCGCACAGCAGCGGGTGATCCGGGCCGCGCTCGCCAACGCACGGCTCGGACCCGGCGACGTGGACGCCGTCGAGGCGCACGGCACGGGCACGCCGCTGGGGGACCCGATCGAGGCGCAGGCGCTGCTCGCGACATACGGCCAGGAGCGGTCCGGCGCACCCCTGTGGCTCGGCTCCCTGAAGTCGAACCTCGGCCACACCCAGGCCGCCGCCGGTGTGGCCGGTGTCATCAAGATGGTCCAGGCGATGCGGCACGGCCGGCTGCCCCGCACCCTGCACGCGGACACGCCGTCCTCGCAGGTGGACTGGGCCTCCGGGGCGGTGGAGCTGCTGACCGAGGAACAGGCGTGGGACGTCGGCGGCCGGCCCCGGCGCGCGGCGGTGTCCTCCTTCGGCATCAGCGGCACCAACGCCCACGTCATCCTCGAAGCCCCGGCGGAGGACGCCCCGGAGCCGGTGGCCACACCTGAACCGCCCGCGCTCCCGGTGACCCCGCTCGTCCTGACCGCGGCCGACGCCACCGCCCTGCGCGCCCAGGCCACCCGCCTGGCCGACCACCTCGTCACCCACCCCGACGCACCCCTGCCCGAGACCGCCCGCACGCTCGCCGGCCGCTCCCGCCTCCCGCACCGGGCCGTCGCCCTCGGCCGCGACCGGGCCGAACTGACGGCCGCGCTGGCCGACGGTGACGGCGGCGGCACCGTCCGCGGCACCGCCCGCCCCGGTCGGCTCGCCGTCCTCCTCACCGGCCAGGGCGCCCAGCGCACCGGTATGGGCCGCGAGCTGTACGCGGCGTTCCCGGCGTACGCGGCGAAGTTCGACGAGGTGTGCGCCCTGCTCGACCTGCCGCTGCACGACCTGCTGGACGACGAGGGACAGATTCACCGCACCGGCGTCGCCCAGCCCGCGCTGTTCGCCGTCGAGGTCGCGCTGCTGGCGCTGCTGGAGCAGTGGGGTGTCACACCGGACGTGGTCGCCGGGCACTCGGTCGGCGAGATCACCGCCGCGTACGCGGCCGGAGTCCTCACCCTGGCCGACGCGGCGACGCTGGTCGCCGCCCGCGGCCGGCTGATGCAGACACTGCCGGACGGCGGCGGGATGCTCGCGGTGCGCGCCACCGAGACCGACGTGCGGGCGGCGTTCGCGGACGTCGACGTGGCGGCCGTCAACGGACCGCACGCGGTGGTCGTCTCCGGGCCGCAGGCCGCCATCGAGCGGGCCGAGGCAGCCGCCGCCGAACGCGGCTGGAAGACCGGCCGGCTCCGCACCAGCCACGCCTTCCACTCCCGGCTCATGGAACCCGTACTCGCCGACTTCGCCAAGGTCGCCGCCGGGCTGACGTACGCAGAGCCGAGGCTCGCCGCCGTCTCCACGGTGACCGGGGCACCGGTGGTCCCCGACGAGTGGACGGACCCGGAGTACTGGGTGGAACAGATCCGTCGCCCGGTGAGGTTCGCGGACGCCGTGCGAGCCCTCCCGGGGCAGGGGGTCACCCGCGTCCTCGAGGTGGGCCCGGACGCCGTACTCACCACGCTGGTCCAGGACGTCGACGCCGACCTGACGGCCGTGGCGGCGCTGCGGCGCGGGCGTCCCGAAACGCGCACTCTCCTCACCTCTCTCGCCGCCCTCTTCGTCGACGGCGCCGACGTCGACTGGCGGGCCGTCGTCGGCGGCGCCGGCCACGCCGACCTGCCGACCTACCCGTTCACCCACCGCCGGCTCTGGCCCCGCCCCCGCCCCGCCGAGGCGGGTGACGCGCACAGCCTGGGCCTGGACCCCACCGGTCACCCGCTGCTCGGCGCCGCGGTCGACGTGCCGGACGCCGGCACCCTCGTCCTCACCGGCACGCTCACGGCGGCCGGACAGACCTGGCCGGCCGAGCACACCGTGCTGGGCCGCACCGTGCTGCCGGGCACCGCGCTGGTCGAACTGGCCCTGGCCGCGGGCGAGCGGGCCGGTGCGCCGGCCCTGGATGAACTCCTCCTCCAGGCCCCCCTCGTCCTGCCCTCCGGCGGCAGCGTCACCATCCGGCTCACCGTCACCGAGGACGACGACCGGCGCCCGCTCACCCTCCACTCCCGTACCGGCGACGGCGAACCCTGGGTCCTGCACGCCACCGGCGTCCTCTCCGCCGCCGAGCCCGGCGACATCGACGCAGACCTGATCAGCTGGCCACCGGCCGGCGCCGAGGAACTGCCCCTCACCGGGCTCTACGAGACCTTCGCCGACGCGGGCCTGGAGTACGGGCCCGCGTTCCAGGGGCTGCGGCGGCTGTGGCGGCGGGGAACGGAGGTGTTCGCCGAGGTACGGACCGACGTACCGGTGGACGGCTACGGCCTGCACCCGGCCCTCTTCGACGCGGTCCTGCACGCCATCGGCCCGGCGGCACTGCTGCCGGGGGACGGTCTGCGGCTGCCGTTCGCGTTCTCCGGGGTGCACCGGTTCGCCCCGGCCGGTACCGCGCTGCGGGTGCGGCTGACGGCCGGGAGCGGTACCGACACCGTACGGCTCACGCTCGCCGATCCGACCGGACTGCCGGTCGCCCTTGTCGAACGGCTCACCCTGCGGCCGGTCACCGCCGAGCAACTGGGCGGGGGCGCTGCCGCCGACCGGGTGCTGCACGGCGTCGACTGGGTGCCGCGGGACGCGCCGGGCACGGCACCGGACGCGGTGATCCCGCTCGGCGCCCCGCTGCCGACGGAGCCTGCCGCGGTGCTGCTGGTGGACGCCACCGCGCCCGGTCCCGCCGGCGACCGCGCCGCCGCCCTGCTCACCCTCCTCAAGTCCTGGCTCGCCGCCCCCGCCTGGGCCGACTCCCGCCTGGTGGTCCGCACGTGCGGCGCGGTCGGCGACACGGTCACCGACCCGGACGGCGCCGCCCTGTGGGGCCTCGTCCGGTCCGCACAGGCCGAACACCCGGGCCGGGTCGCCCTGTTGGACGCGGTGCAGAACATCGTCCGCCCGGTGCCGCAGGCGCTGGTGCGGGACGGGGAGGTGAGAGTGCCGCGCCTCGTACGGATCGACGGTGCGCCCGGGGCCCGCCTCGGCGACGACGGGACCGTGGTCGTCACCGGCGCCACCGGCACCCTCGGCCGCCTGCTCGTCCGGCACCTGGTGGAGAAGCACGGCGTACGCCGCCTGCTGCTGCTGTCCCGGTCGGGCGGAAGCCTGGACATCGACGGGGCCCGGGTGCGTGCGCTCGCCTGTGACGTGGCGGACGCGGAAGCCGTGGCCGAGGCACTGCGGGACGAGCCGGTGACCGCCGTGGTCCACGCCGCCGGAGTCCTCGACGACGCGCTGCTCACCGACCTGACCCCCGAGCGCCTCGACGCCGTCTTCCGCGCGAAGGTGGACGCCGCCCGCAACCTCGCTGCCGCGACGAGCGACCGTGAGCTGCGCGCGTTCGTCCTCTACTCGTCGGTCGCCGGCGTCCTCGGCAACCCGGGTCAGGCCAACTACGCCGCCGCCAACGCCTTCCTCGACGCCTACGCCACCCAGCTGAGAACAGCCGGTGTCCCGGCGACGTCACTGGCCTGGGGACTGTGGGACGGCGGAATGGGGGAGACCCTCACCGACGCCGACCAGCGGCGGCTGCGCCAGGGCGGCATCGTCCCGCTCACCGCCGCACAGGGCCTCGCCGCCTTCGACGCCGCGCTGGCCGGCCCCCGCCCACTCGTCGTCCCCGTGGCCCTCGACGCGGCGGGGCTGCGCGCCGCCGGGGCCGCCGGGGCCCTCCCGCCGGTCCTCGACGGGCTCGCCCCCGCAGGTCGGCCCGGCGGTCCCGGTGGCGGCGTACCGGACCAGCAGGCACTCGCCGCCTTCCAGCGCCGCCTGGCCCGACTGCCCGGCGAGGAACGCCACGCGGCGCTCACCGACCTCGTGGCCCGCCAGTCCGCGATCGTCCTGGGCCACACCAGAACCGAAGGCCACACCACGGAAGGCCACACCAGAGCCGAAGGCCACACCGGGGCCGAAGGCCATGAAGAGTCTTCCGACACCCTCGACCCGCACGGCCCCTTCCTGGAGGCCGGTTTCGACTCGCTCACCTCGGTCGAACTGCGCAACCGGCTGAGCGCGGCCACCGGACTCCGGCTGCCGACCACCCTCCTCTTCGACCACCCCACCCCCGGCGCCCTGGTGACGTACCTCACCACCCGTTTCACGACGCCGGACGACCCCGCGCCGCAGGAGACCACCGGCACCCTCGGCACCCTGTTCCGGGAAGCCTCCGCCGCCGGGCGCAGCGGCGACTTCTTCGGCGTCCTGGTCGCCGCCTCCCAGTTCCGCCCGGCCTTCCGCGACAGCGGCGAACTGCCCGCACCCGTCCCCGTCGTACGGCTTTGCGAAGGCGCGGACGACGACGCGCCGGGGCTGGTCTGCCTGCCGTCCATCCTGGCCATCTCCGGCCCGCACCAGTACGTCCGGTTCGCCGGAGCGCTGCGCGGCCGGCGCGGCGTCACCGCGGTCGCCGCACCCGGCTTCGGCCGCGGCGAACCCCTGCCCGCCACCGTCGAGGCGGTGGTCACCGCCCAGGCCGAGGCGATTCTCGCGCACACCGGTGGGGCACCGTTCGCACTGGTCGGACACTCGTCCGGCGGTATGCTCGCGCACGCTGTCGCCGCCGAACTCGAACGCGTCGGCACCACCGTCACCGCCCTCGTCCTGATCGACATCTACTCCCACGACATCGAGGCGCTCGCCGGCATCCAGCCGGTGCTCAGCGCCGGCATGATCGAACGGGAGGACGGTTACGTCCCCATGGACGACACCCGGCTGACCGCCATGGGCGGGTACGTCCGCCTCTTCCACGGCTGGCAGCCGGCCCCGGTCCAGGCGCCCACCCTGCTCGTCCGGGCCACCGAGCCGATGTTCGGCTGGTCCCGGGACGGTGACTGGCGTTCCTCCTGGAGCCTGCCGCACACGGCCCTGGACACCCCCGGCAACCACTTCTCGGTCATGGAGGAGCACGCCGCCACCACCGCACGGACCGTCGACGCATGGCTGTCCGCCGTTCCCGCCGCACCCGACCCGAAAGCGACCTCCCGATGAGCAACGCAGCCCACGCCACCAACGCCGCCTACGACAACCCGTGGATCCGCCGGTTCCACCACGAGCCGAGCCGGGTCACCCTCGTCTGCTTCCCGCACGCCGGCGGCTCGGCCAGCTTCTTCTACCCGGTCTCCGACGCCCTCCAGTCCACCGTCGAGGTGGTGGCGATCCAGTACCCCGGCCGCCAGGACCGGCGCCAGGAACGGCCGTTGACGTCGATCGCCGAGCTGGCCGACGAGTCGTTCGCCGCGCTGCGCCCGCTGATGGACCGGCCGCTGGCCTTCTTCGGCCACAGCATGGGCGCCACGCTGGCCTTCGAGGTCGCGGTACGGATGAAGCGCGAGCAGCTCGGCGCTCCGCTCACCCTGTTCGCCTCCGGCCGTCGCGCCCCCTCCCGGCACCGGGACGAGACCGTGCACCGGCTCGACGACGACGGCATCGTCGCCGAACTGAAGAAGCTCAGCGGCACCGATGCCCGTATCCTCGGCGACCTGGAACTGCTGCGGATGATCCTGCCGGCGGTCCGCGGCGACTACACCGCCGCCGAGACCTACCGCTACCGGCCCGGCCCGGTCCTCGACTGCCCGATCGTCGCGCTCGTCGGCGACAGCGACCCGAAGGTCACCCTCGACGAGGCGAGTGCCTGGGCCGACCACACCACCGGCGGCTTCGAGCTGAGCGCCTTCCCCGGCGGCCACTTCTACCTCGCCGATCACCAGCGCGAGGTCATCAACCTCATCAGCGACGAACTGCTCTCCCTGACCTCCTGACAGGCCTGCTCACACACCTGCTCACACACCTACTGACTGACTTCCTGACTGACTTCTGAGGACGGCCATGCCCCCCACCTTCGTGATCAGCACCGGCCGGTGCGGATCCACGCTGGTCTCCCGGATGCTGCGCGCCCATCCCGAGGTGCTCAGCGTCAGCGAACTGCTCAGCACGGTCCGCAACCGCGGCGGCCTCGACGGCACCCCGGACGGCGCCGGGTTCTGGCGGATGCTGAGCGAGCCCGAGCCGGCCGTGGACGTCATGGCCGCCGAGAAACTCAACGTCTCCGAGCTGATCTACCCGTACGACACCGGCCGGTTCGACCCCGCCGAAGGCGTCCCGGCGATCTGCCACATGACGCTGCCGATGCTCACCGACGACCCGGACGCCCTGTACGACGAACTGGCCGCCGAGATACCGGGCTGGCCCGCCCGCCCGGTCGCCGACCAGTACCGGGCGCTCTTCGCCCACCTCGCCGGACGGTTCGGCCGGCCCGTGGTCGTGGAACGCTCCGGCGGGTCCCTGGAGATGCTGCCGCGGCTGCGCGAGCGGTTCCCCGAGGCGAGGTTCGTCTACCTCACCCGCGACGGCGCCGACTCCGCCCTGTCCATGAGCCGCCACCCCGGGTTCCGGCAGATGCTGCTGGGCCGGGAGGCCGCCCGGATCGCCGGCGTCGCCTCCCCGGAGCACCTCGGCCCCGACCAGTTCCGGCTGCTCCCGCCCGAGCTGGGCCGACTGCTGGCGACGCCGTCCGAACTCCCGCGGCTGATGCGGCGGGACATCCCGGTGACCGCGTTCGGCGCGCTGTGGGCGGCCCTGGTCCGCGAGGGCGCCGGCGAACTCCTGCGGCTGCCCGCCGACACCTGGATGATGACCACGTACGAGACCCTGGTCGCCGACGCGCCGGGGGAACTGACCCGGCTGGCCGCCTTCCTCGGGGTGCCGGCGTCCGCCGAGTGGCTGACCGAGGCCGCCGGTCTGGTCGACCCGGGACGCCGTGCCGCCTCGGCCCGCCTCGACCCGAGGCTGCTGACCGCCCTGCGGCGCTCCTGCGCCCCCGGAGCCGACGCCGACGCGATCCTCGCGGAGGCGGCCGGCACCGCCCGTACGCCCGGCACCGCCCGTACGCCCGGCACCGCCCGTACGCCCGGCACCGCCCGTACGCCCGGCGCCGCGGTGTCCGTGGCGGCCGCCGCGCCCTCCCCCGCAGCGGCCCGACCCGCCACCGCCCGGTGACGGCCGGCCGGCCGGCGACGACCGGACTGCTCCGCCGCGTCCTGCCCCCGCGGGCCGCGACCGACGAGACGTACACCGACCCGCCCGGCACCGTCCTCTTCCCGGCCGAGGAGGCGGTGATCGCACGGGCGGTGGACAAGCGCCGCCGCGAGTTCACCACCGTCCGCCACTGCGCCCGTACCGCGCTGGCCGGCCTCGGGGTGGCGCCCGCGCCGATCCTGCCGGGGGAGCGCGGTGCGCCGGCCTGGCCGGCCGGCATCGTCGGCAGCATGACCCACTGCGCCGGGTTCCGCGGCTGCGCGGTCGCCCACGCCCGCGACCTGCTCACCGTCGGCGTGGACGCCGAACCGGCCGCACCCCTGCCCGACGGAGTCCTGGACGCCGTCGCACTGCCGGCGGAACACCACGCCGTCCAGCGCCTGGGACGGGCCGCCCCGCACGTCCCCTGGGACCGGCTGCTGTTCAGCGCCAAGGAGACGGTCTACAAGGCGTGGTTCCCGCTGACCCACCGCTTCCTGGAGTTCCACGAGGCCCGCATCGAACTGGACCCGGCCGGCACGTTCACCGCGAAGCTCCTCGTCACGCCCCCGCACACCACCCCCCGCGCCCCGGACACGTTCACCGGCCGCTGGACCCAGGGCGACGGCCTGCTGATCACCGCGATCGCCGTGCCCGCCCAGGCCGGTGGCTAGGGGCGGCGCTGGGGTGTGACCCGGCGGCGTGCGCCCACATGATCGGCGCGGGGATGCCCGCCCCCTCCCCGGTTCAGACGCGATCGCGAGGACTACTCATGGACATCTTGGCCGAAGCGGTGCTCTCCGGTGCCCCACCGGAGGAACTCGGCGCGCTCCCGCTCCCGGACCGGTTCACCGCGGCACACCTGCGGGCCGAGGACGCCGGGATCTTCGACGGTGACCCCGACCCCGACGTCCGGCGTTCGCTGCACGTCGGACCCGTGCCGATGCCCGCGATCGCACCGGACGAAGTGGTCGTCGCGGTGATGGCCAGCTCCATCAACTACAACACCGTGTGGTCGGCGATGTTCCAGCCGATCTCGACGTTCACCGCGCTCAAGCGGTTCGCCCGGCAGGGCGGTTACGCGACCCGCCACGACCTGCCCCACCAGATCGTCGGCTCCGACGCCGCTGGCGTCGTGGTCCGGGTCGGCGACGGCGTACGGCACTGGAAGACCGGCGACCACGTCATGGTCAGCCCCGCCTACGTCGACGACCAGGACCCGGGCGCCCACGCCGACGGCATGATGGGCCCCGAGGGACGGGCCTGGGGTTACGAGACCAACTTCGGCGGCCTCGCCCACTACACGGTCGTGCGGGCCAGCCAGCTCGTGCCCAAGCCCCCGCACCTGACGTGGGAGGAGTCCGCCTCCATCACCCTGTGCGCGGGCACCGCCTACCGCATGCTGGTCAGCGACCGCGGCGCCCAGATCAAGCAGGGCGACGTCGTGCTCGTCTGGGGCGCGACCGGGGGCCTCGGCGGTTTCGCCGTCCAGATGGTCAAGAACGGCGGCGGCGTCGCCGTCGGCATGGTCAGCTCCGAGCGCAAGGCGGAGATCCTCCGCGCACAGGGCTGCGACGTCGTCATCGACCGGCGTGAGATCGGCATGGGCGACGGCACCGGCGACCCGGCGGACGCCATCGAGTACGGCAAGCGCATCGGCCGAAGAATCCGCGCCGAACTCGGCGAGGACCCCCGGATCGCCTTCGACTACGTGGGCCGGGCCACCTTCGGCACCTCCGTACACGTCGTCCGGCGCGGCGGCATCGTCGTCACCTGCGGCTCCAGCACCGGCTACCAGCACCAGTACGACAACCGCTACCTGTGGATGAACCTCAAGCGGGTCATCGGCAGTCACATCGCCAACCTCCAGGAACAGTGGGACACCGCCCGGCTGTTCCGCCAGGGCGGCCTGGTGCCGATCCTCACCGACCTCCACCCGCTGGCCGAGACCGGCGAGGCCCTGCGCCTCGTCCAGACCAACCGGCACATCGGCAAGGTCGGTGTCCTCTGCCTCGCCCCCACCGAGGGCCTGGGCGTGACCGATCCCGAGGCGCGGGCCCGGATCGGCGAGGAACGCCTCACCTCCTGGCGCCGCCACGCGACGACGGCGCGGGTGTGACCATGACCGGCATCGGCATCCTGGCCACCGGCTCCTACGTCCCCGAACAGATCGTCACCGGCGCGGACGTCGCCGGACCGGCCGGCGTCACCCCCGAGTGGATCGAACGCAAGACGCAGATCGTCACCCGCCGCTACGCCGCCCCCGACGAGGCCACCTCCGACCTCGCCGCCGAGGCCGCGAAGCGGACCCTGGAGCAGGCGGGCGTACCGGCCGAGGCGCTGCGCTACCTCATCGTCTCCACCTCCACCCCCGACTCCCCGCAGCCGCCCACCTCGTACCACGTCCAGAACGCCGTCGGCGCCCACCGCGCCGCCTGCTTCGACATCAACGTCGTCTGCAGCGGCTTCGTCTACGGCCTCGCCCTCGCCCGCGCCCTGGTCGCCCAGGAACCGGACGCCTACGCCCTGGTCATCGCCGCCGACGTGTACTCCCGCATCCTCGACGTCACCGACCGCAAGACGGTGGTCCTGCTCGGCGACGGCGCCGGGGCCGCCCTGGTCGGGGCCGTCCCCGCGGGCGGCTTCCTCGACGTCGAACTGTCCAGCCACGGCCACGCGCACGGACTGATCCGGGTGGACGCCGGCGGCAGCCGTGTCCCGACCACCCACGGGACCGTCGACAACGGCGACCACTTCTTCCGCATGAACGGCCGCGGCGTACGGGACTTCGTCATGGACAACGTCCCCGGCGCCCTCAGCACCCTCGTCGAGCGCACCGGCCACGGCCTCGCCGATGTCGACCACTTCGTACCGCACCAGGCCAACGGCGTCATGCTCAGCGAACTGGTGACCCGCGCCGGCCTCGACCACGCCCACACCCACCGGACCCTGGAACGCTACGGGAACACCGGCAGCGCCTCCGTCGCCCTCGCCCTCGACGACGCCAACCAGGGCGGTCACCTGCACGACGGCGACCTGGTGCTCCTCGCGGCGTTCGGCGGCGGCATGTCCCTCGGCGCCGCCGCCCTGCGCTGGACGACCACGGGACCGGCCTGACGACCACCGCTGACGGAAACCGTCCCCGTGGGCGAACGAGGCCGAGCTGCGTCTACGGGGCTCATCCGCGACGAGCGGCTGCGCGGGCACCTCCGGCTCCGGGGCCGGAGGCGTGACGCCGAGTGCGCCAAGCACTCGCGCCGCCCGGTACGACGTCGAGGGCGAGGAAAGCGAAAGAACTCGTGGCGACGCTGGGCGGCCAGTCAGATGCCGCAGGTGGGAGCCGACCAGTACGGTGACGGGTCGAAGGCTACGTGGGTGTGGTCGTTGTGGTCGGGGTAGCCGGGGCCGAGGATCTCCGAGAAGCCGTGGGTCCTGGACTGCTGGGCGAGCCGGCACAGGGACGGTGAGCCGACGAGGTCCGCCGCGTCGCCGTAGAGGTGACGGCTGGTGGCGGAGCCGCCGACCGCGTTGTTGCACGCGCGGGAGCGGAAGCCGCTGCTGATCGTGATCGGGACGTCGCCGAGGGCGTGGCGCATCGCCTCCAGCTTCCACATGGTCTTGAGCGCGTTGGATTTGGCGGTGGCCGCGGAGACCGCGCCGCCGGACCAGTCGGAGTTGCACTTGTTGAGTTCGGCGTAGCTGAAGTGGACGGGCGTGCAGTCGGCGTCCTGGAGTGCGTAGATCTTGCTGAAGGTCGCGGGCCCGGCGACTCCGTCCGCACTCAGTCCGTACGCGGCCTGGAACTTCTTGACGGCGGCGGCGGTCCGTGCGCCGTACTGGCCGTCGTAGGAGAGCCGTTCGCCGGACGTCACCCAGCCGGCGACCCGGATCTGGAGCTGGGTCACGTCGCTGCCGGAGGATCCCTGGGAGAGGGTGCGGTTCCAGGTGTAGCAGGAGTCGGCGTGCGCGGTACCGGCGGTGGCACCCACGCCGACCACCGCACCGGACAGGAGCATGACAAGCGAGAGAAGCAGGCGTGACGTGCGTCTGAACATCCCGGCCTCCCGACCGTTGGGTCGACAACAATCGGAGCCCAGCGTGCGGCAACGGGCTACGCGCGTCAATGGCGCACAAGGGAAGAGGAGCCGACGCTCGCGTGGCCGGCGGGAACGGCGCTTGCCCTGGTGGGAGTAACTGATTCACTAATTCCCTTTCCTTCACGGCCGTGAACAGGTCGTCGGCCAGGTGCTCGAGCGTCTCCCAACACGTCCACTCGAGCGTTCCGGCCCTGGCGTCCAGGCCCTGGGGGTCCGCACTCCGCAGGGTCTCGACAGCCAGGTGGACGACCCGGCGCACATCCTCACCGTCGAAAGCGGTGTCCGCTACACGCATGTCGAGGATCGTAACAATGCCGGTCCACGCCGAACGGCCGGTCGGCTGCCGCCCAGCGCACACCTGGACTCCGACGACTACCGAACCTCCGGTCCGGTCCGACCTCGGGGCCGAACACCCCGTACTGCCTGGCCCTTTCGGCCTTGCCGGTGATGTCCGCCCGAGGCCGACGCACAGGTCATGAGCATTGCTCCTTCCGGATGGGCTGCCCCCGGTGAGACGGCTGGCGAGGCGGTACACCACGGTCACGTCGCGGTACTCCTGCCCGGGGGCCACTCGTCGGGGCAGATTGGTCCGCTCGCTGCGGGAAACCGACTCGCGCGCTCCGGTGCCGGGGAAAGAGACCCGGGTCCGCGGCGCCCTCGCGAACCGCAGGCGGTCGCCGCGGACGACCGCGTCGAAGGAGACATCGATGGCGGGGTCCTCGGCGGAGGCCGCGGCGGCCGAGCGCGGCGGCGCTTCCGTTCATGGCGGCTCGTCGCGCTTCTCGGCACCGCGTCGCCCGGTGGGCCGCGTCGCCTTCGGCTCGTCGTCGCGCGTGCGGCGCCGCCGGGTGGCGGAGCGTCCGCTCCCGACGCCCTCGGTGCCGTCACCGGTCGGCCCGGCCGTCCGGCGTGCCGCCGTACGGCCCACAGACACGGCGCGTCCCGTCCCGTCCGCCGAGCGAGTGACGGAACCAGCGGCCGTCCCGGGCCGGTGAGTGGCCTTCCCCGCCGTCTCGTCGGCCCCGGCCGCCTCCGCGGTGCGTCCGGCGGCCCGGCCGGTCTCCCGGGCCGCGTCGCCCACGCCCTCGACAGCTGCGCCCGCCGCCCCGCCCGCCTCGCCGACGGCTTCTCCCGCGCCCCAGCCGACGTCCTCGACCGCCTCGCCGATGCCTCGCCCGACCTCCCCGACTGCCTCACCGGCGCCACCACCGACGTCCCGAACTGCGGATCCGGCCCCCATTCCGACGTCCTCCACGGCGGACCCGGTACCCCGGCCCACGTCCCGCACGGCCGACCCGGCGCCCCGGCCCACGTCCTGCACGGCCGACCCGACACCGCGGGCCAGCTGCTCCAGGATCTGCGGATTGCGGTCGATCGTGGTGAGGACCCGGTTGATGATCAGTGCGACGTTGTCCAGCCGGACCTTGAGCTGGGCCCGCGCCTCCACGCCGGAGATCCCGAGGTGAACCTGTCCGAGCGCGACGTCGGCGCCCACGTTCAGCCTCAGCAGGTCGAGCACCTCGGCCTGGAGGGAGACGCGGGCCCGCAGGTTCTCCACGTCGAGACTGATCTCGTCGACCTTGAGCTGGGGAACGTCCAGGTAGACATCGGAGTCCCGGTTCTCCGCCGGACGCTCCGCCGGCGCATCGGCGTCCTGGTCCGCGGTGCCGCTGTGGACCCCCTCGTTCCCAAGCGTCTCGGCCCGGCCGCCGTCGTAGGCTTCGTCCGCCTCGTCACCGCTGGCATCGTCCCCGTACACCTCAGACTCCTCCCCACTCTGCGCCGCGTCGTCCGTCACGTGGTCGGCACCGTTCTCTGCGTGGTGGTGCATCGGCTTAGCCTCCGCGAGCTGGCCCGGGTATTTCATCCTCTTTGAGTCAGTATGGCGCCTATGGGGCCGGTGAGACCGAGTCGGCGGGGGCGGCGGTGAGCCTCGACACCGTTCCCATGCAGTGAGCAGGAGTGAGCGACTGTCGCCGTAAGCCTGACGTCGGCAGCTGGGTATGGCCTTCACACCAGATCGAGCACCGCCTGTTCCCCAGCACGCCCCGCCCGCACCTCAGGCTCGCCCGGTCCATGGTGAAGGCCCGCTGCCGCACCTCGGCCTCCCCTACGCGCAGACCGGCCTCGTCGACTCCTGCCGCCAGGCCCTGCGGCACCTGCACGAAGTGGGAGAACCGCTGCGTGCCGACAGCTGAGGAGCCGACGCCCCGCGCCCGTCCGGACGCCGTCGCGGTGCACATAGGCTGGTGCGCATGAGCTCAGCGAAGGAGGAACGCCCGCGTGCGCTGCTCGCGGGCGCTTCACGTCCGTGGGTACGCCTGCTGCCGTGGGCCGTGGCGTTCGTGCTGTGCGTCGCCCTGCTGCCCACGACCATCGTGGTCCTCACCGCCGACTACGGCCTGAACGGCAGTGTTGCCGCCGGGCTGGCCGTCGCACAGGCCGCGCCGCTGCTGCTCGCCGTCGTACGGCCACTGCAGGCCTGGTACGTGGTCTTCGTCGCGGACGTCGCCGGCGCGCTCGTCCTGCTCACCGTCGACTTCCAGGAGCGGCTGCTGTGGCCGTTCCCGCCCATGGAGATCGTCGGGTACGTCGGCCTCTGCCTCGCCCTGGGCCTGCGCGAGCGGCGCCGGACGCTGCTGCTGGTGTGGCTGGCCACGGCGGGCGCGAACGTGGCCCTGGGATTCGCCGCGCCCCACGGCTTCGGCGCCAGGGACCTGCTGTTCACCATCCTCGGGGGCGTCGCGCTGCTGCTGGGCGGTGCGCTCCGAGAGCGGTCCGAGGTGCAGCGCAGGCTGGTCGAGCAGGAGACGATCAGCGAGGCCGAGCGGGGCCGGCGCACGCTGCTGGAGGAGCGCGCCCGGATCGCCCGCGAGCTGCACGATGTGGTGGCGCACCACATGTCCGTCATCACGGTGCAGGCGGACACCGCGGAGTACCGCCTCGACAAGCTTCCGCCGGACGCGCGGGAGGAGTTCACCTCCATCGCGGCGACCGCGCGCGAGTCGCTCGGCGAGATGCGGCGCCTCCTCGGCGTGCTGCGCAACGAGGAGGCGCACGGCGAGTTGGTGCCCCAGCCGGGCCTGGCGCAGATCGGGCAGCTGGTGGAGGCGACGGCGCGGGCCCGCGGGCCCGTGGAGTTCACCCCCTGTGACGTCGACGTGCCCGAGGCGGTGGGCCTGTCCGCGTACCGGATCGTCCAGGAGGCCCTGGCGAACGTCGTGCGGCACGCGCCGGGTGCCCGCACGCAGGTGTCGCTGTCGGTGTCGGAGCGCGAACCGGGGACGGGCGCGCGGCTGATCGTCCTGGTGGTCAACGGGCCGTCGCCGGAGCCGTCCGCCGCGCCGCTCGAGGTGGGCGGCACCGGGCACGGGCTCGTCGGTATGCGCGAGCGGGTGCGGATCATCGGCGGCAGCCTCGACGTGGGGCCGCTGCCGGACGGCGGTTTCCGGGTCGCCGCCCTACTTCCCCTGACCGGAAAGGACTTCACATGACGACGCGCGTCCTCATCGTCGACGACCAGGCCATGGTGCGGGCCGGTTTCGCCGCGCTGCTGGCCGCCCAGAGCGACATCGACGTGGTGGGCGAGGCCCCCGACGGCGCGCAGGGCGTCGAGCTGAGTCGGCGCACCCGTCCCGACGTCGTGCTGATGGACGTCCGGATGCCCGGGATGGACGGCCTGGAGGCCGCTCGCCGCCTTCTGGAGCCGCCGCCGGGTGTGACACACCGGCCGCGTGTCCTGATGCTGACCACGTTCGACGTCGACGACTACGTGTACGAGGCGCTGCGGGCGGGCGCGAGTGGCTTCCTGCTCAAGGACGCGCCGCCGGGCGACCTCATCGGGGCGGTCCGCGTCGTGGCCGCGGGTGACGCGCTGCTCGCCCCCTCCGTGACGCGCCGCCTCATCGCGGACTTCGCCAGGCAGCGTCCCGCCGCCCGGGGCAAGCCCGCGCTGCGCCTCAAGGGCCTGACGGAACGCGAGACCGAGGTCCTCACCCTGGTGGCCCGCGGCCGGTCGAACGGGGAGATCGCGCAGACGCTGGTGCTGGCCGAGCAGACGGTGAAGACGCACGTCAGCCGCGTCCTGGCCAAGCTCGACCTGCGCGACCGCGCCCAGGCGGTGGTCTTCGCCTACGAGTCGGGGCTGGTCGCCCCGGGCGAGTAGGACGGCCGCCGCCGCCCCGCCCTCCTCCACCACCCCCTACCGCGGTAGCACCTCCACATTGGCTCCCGGGTATGACGCCCGGGGCACAGCCGTCCCCGCACTCTTCACCCGTCACAGAATGTGCACGTATGAGGGAGACGGGACATGAGGCTACGCAGCGGCAAGCGACAGAAGGCGGACCACGGGCCGGAGGTGGACGACCGGCCCGAGGTCCCGGCCGCCACGCCCGGTCCCGCCGTCGAGCTGCGCGGCGTCCGGCGGCAGTACGGCCGCGGGGCGGGCACGGTGCACGCCCTCGCGGGCATCGACCTGGCCCTGCCGCGCGGAACGTTCACCGCGGTCATGGGCCCGTCCGGGTCCGGCAAGTCCACCTTCCTGCAGTGCGCCGCCGGGCTCGACCGGCCGTCGGCGGGATCCGTACGCCTCGGCGGCACGGAGATCACCGGCATGAACGAGAACGAGCTCACCGAGCTCCGCCGCAGCCGCCTCGGCTTCGTCTTCCAGGCGTTCAACCTGCTGCCGTCGCTGACCGTGGAGCAGAACGTGCTGCTGCCCATGCGCCTGGCCGGGCAGCGCCAGGACCGGCGCCAGGCGCAGGCGGTGCTCGCCCAGGTCGGGCTCGCCGACAAGGCGCGGCGCCGTCCCGGAGAGCTCTCCGGCGGCCAGCAGCAGCGCGTGGCCGTCGCCCGCGCCCTGGTCACCAGCCCCGACGTGATCTTCGCGGACGAACCCACCGGCGCCCTCGACACCGGCACCGCCGCCGAGGTCCTCGGCCTGCTGCGCGACGCCGTGGACGCTCTCGGCGCCACCGTCGTCATGGTCACCCACGACCCGGCCGCGGCCGCCTGGGCCGACCGTGTGCTGTTCCTCGCCGACGGCGCCTTCGCCGACCGCCTCGAGCGCGGCACGGCGGAGCAGATCGCGGCAAGGATGGCCCTGCTCACCTCGCGCACCCCCCGCGCCGGTGCGATGGCAGGAGCGGCGGCATGAGGCGCCCCAACGGACTCGCCCGTGAGGCCGTCCGCTTCAAACCCGCGTCCTTCGCGGGGACCTTCCTCGCGCTGCTGATGTCCGCACTGATCGTCTCGGCCTGCGGAATCCTGCTGGAGACCAGCCTGCGCGCCTCCGTGCCGCCGGACCGGTACGCGAACGCGCCGGTCGTCGCGGCGGCGGACCAGTACGAGTACGTCGTCACCGGCAGCGGCGAGGACCGCGAGAAGGAGGCGACGCCGCTGCCGGACACGGCACGGATGGATGCCGGTCTTGCGGCGAAGGCCGCCGACGTGCCGGGTGCGGCCACCGCCGTCGCGGACTTCACCTTCCCGGTGCGCGCGAGGAGCGACGATGCGGGCTCCGACGCCCGCGAGCTGCCCGTTCCGGGCGGAGTGCTCACCGCGCACGGATGGGGCTCGCACACCTTCACCGGCACCTCGCTGACCACCGGCTCCGCGCCCCGCGCGGGCGAAGTCGTGCTCGACGCGGGTACGGCCCGCGCCGCGCGGGCCGCCGTCGGCGACACCGTCGTGCTGGAGACCGCCGCCGGGCAGCGGGACTTCCGCGTCGCCGGCGTCGCCGAGGCAGGCCCCGCGGACACCGCCCGGGACTCCGGCGAGGCGGGCGCCCTGATCTGGTTCGCCGACACCCAGGCCCCCACGCTCGCCGGGCACCCCGGCAAGGCCGACGCCGTCGTCGTGCTGGCGGAGCACGGCACCGGCACCGACGCCCTCGCCGCAGCCGTGAAGCAGGCCCTGGCCGGCTCCGGCGCCCAGGTCCACACCGGCGACGACCGCGGCGCCGTCGAGGACCCGGGCCTCGGGTACGCCAAGGTGACACTCTTCGGAATCGGCGGCTCCTTCGGCGGCATCGCCGCCATCGTCGCGGTCTTCACCGCCGCCGGAACCGTCGCCCTCTCGGTCGGGCAGCGCTCCCGCGAGTTCGCCCTGCTGCGCGCCGTCGGCGCCACCCCGCGGCAGGTCCGCCGCGCGGTCGCCTCCGAAGCACTGCTCGTCGCGCCGCTCGCCGGGATCATCGGCTGCCTGCCCGGCATCGGGCTCGCGCACTGGTGGTTCGGGCAGCTCCAGGACCGTGGTGCCATCCCGCGCGCCGTGGACCTGCACGTCTCCGGGCTCCCGCTGCTCGCCGCCGTCGTCATGGGGTTGCTCACCGCGCTCGGCGCAGGCTGGATCGCCGGGCGCCGGCCCGCGAAGATCAAGCCGGGACAGGCGCTGTCGGAGGCGTCGGTGGAGCGGCTGCGGCCCGGCCTCGTCCGTACCGTCCTCGGCGTCGGCGCCCTCGTCGGTGGCGCGATCCTCACCGGCGTGTCCGCCCGCTCCGCCGGAGACGACGCGGCCGGCGCCGCCCTCGGCGTCGTCATGCTCTTCATGCTCGCCGTAGGGCTGCTCGGCCCGCTGGTGGCACGGCTGTGCGCGGGCCTGTTCGGCCTCCCGCTGCGCGGCGCGGGCCCGGCGGCCGAGCTCGCGGCCGCCAACTCCCGTACCAACGCCCGCCGCCTCGCCTCCGCGATCACTCCGATCGTGCTCGCCGTGGCCTTCTCCTCGACCCTCGTGTTCATGCACACGAGCGAGACCCACGCCGCCGACAGGCAACTGCGCGCGGGCGTCACCGCGGACCACGTGGTGACGGACCCGGCCGGGCTCCCGGTGGACGCGGTGGCCCACGCCTCCCGCGCACCGGGGGTGGAGGCGGCCGTCGGGCTGCTGAACACGCAGGTGCTGGTGCCGACCGGCTCCGGCGAGTTCACGTCGCTCCAGGGCGCGGCCACCCAGGGCGTCACCGGCTCCGGCGCCGGTCTGGCGAAGGTGCAGGACCTGGACGTACGCGAGGGCAGCCTCGACCGGCTCGGCAAGGGCCGTATCGCCATCGACAGGACCCTGGCGACGTCGGCGGACGCCGGCGTCGGCGACCGGCTCCCGCTCTACCTTCCCGACGGGACGAAGGCCAGCCCCGAGATCGTCGCGGTCTACGGACGCGGCCTCGGCCTGGCCACGGTGACCATGGACCGGGCGTCCCTGGCCGGGCACGTCACCTCGGGCTTCGACAGCACCCTGCTGGTACGCGGCGGCTCGGAGAAGTCGCTCACCGCCCTGGGCGAGGTCACCGACGCCTCCGGCTACGCCACCCAGCAGAACCTCGACGCGAGGACGGGCGCCTGGATGAACAACACCATGGCGGCGGTCCTCGGCGGATTCGCCGCCGTCGCCGCGGTCAACACCCTGGTGATGACCGTCCTGGACCGCCGCCGCGAGTTGCGCACGCTGCGCCTCGTCGGCTCCACCCGGCGTCAGGTGATGACGATGCTGCGCTGGGAGGGCCTGCTGGTCTCCGTGGTGGGCGTGGTCCTCGGCTCCGCGATCGCCGCGGCCACGCTGATCCCCATGATGAACGGCGTGACCGGTGAGGCGCCGTACGTGCCCCCGCTGATGTACGGATCCTTCGCGGTCGCCGCCGGCGGCCTGGCCCTGCTCGCGGTCACGCTGCCGGCCCGGGCTGTGCTGCGCCGCTGGTCGTAGCGGAGGCGTACGGGGCGGGCAGCCGGCGTGGTACCGGCTCCCGCCCCTTCCGCAAACGGCCGGCGGAGTATCCGGAGACCGCATCCCACGCCCCCCGACTGGGACGCGGGCCCTGCGCCGGATCAGTTCCCCGCCCGTGGGCTCGGAGGCGGGCCCGTCCTGGCGGGAGGAACCGTCCGTGGTCAGACGCGCCGGGCGGCCCAGACGGTGCGCTCGGTGCGTACCGTCAGGTCGTCGCGGCGCAGGATGCTGTGAGGGCTGCTGGTGTCGAGGAGCTGGTCCAACGCGGTGAGGTCCGCGGCGGAGAGCCCGTCTGCGACGACGCTGCGAATGCGCTGCAGGATGCCGGTGGCGTAGCGGCCCATCGCTTCGCTGCGCGAGCCTTCGAGGTTCACGGCGATGGTGCGTTCGCCCTCGACGGTGAATCCGGCGTCGGTCAGCATCGGACCCCAGTCGGCGCCGCGGTGGGGCAGGTGTTCGGCCTGGCGGCGGTCGGCTGCGGCGTGGACCCGCTCCTCCAGGCCGGGCCTGTCCTCGGGGGCGTTCTCGGGCAGGAAGCGGGGATGGCCGGCCAGTTCGACGACGGCGAACAGGCCGCCGGGCGCGAGCGTGTCGTGGACGGTCCGCAGTGCGCGGTCGGGGTGGGCCATGTGGTGCATCGAGGCCGACGCCCAGACCAGGTCCGGTGAGCCGAGGTCGGGCCAGGCGTCGTCGTCGAGGTCGGCCTGCACCGTACGTACGCGCTCCTGGACGCCACGGGTGCACGCCTTGGTGCGCAGGCGCTGCAGGTGTTCGGCGGAGGCGTCGACGGCGGTGACGTGCGCGTCGGGGAAGCGGTCCAGGAGGGCGAAGGTGCCCGCACCCGTGCCGCAGCCCAGGTCCACGATGTGGTGCGGGGCGGTCCGCAGCGGCAGCCATGCGGTGATGGAGGCGGTGTGCTCGGCGAGGACCTCGGCGTCCAGGTCGAGGATCTCCGCCTGGCCGTTCATCGAGTGCTCGTGGTGGTGACCGTGAGAAGCACCGTGGTGGGAGGTGTCCGTATGGGCGTGGTTCATGCTCTTCACATTAAGAGGGGCATGCGCCTGCGGCACGAAGCCTCCCACTCTACGCAAGATGATGACCGAGAGCGCTGCCCGACGCGCAAGATGCCACTGCCAGGGGAGGCCGGCGGGCCGCCTCGCGGTCACTCGGGAGCGCCCCGGGTGTCGTCGCCGCCGTCGCTCTGGTGGCCGCGGCGGGCGTCGCGGTCGAAGATGCCCAGGATCTCGCAGGGCCCGCCGTCGGCGCCGATCGCGTGCGGCATCATCGTGGGGAACTCGGCGGCCTGGTTGGTCTCGAGCCGGAAGCGGCGGTGGCCGAGCATGAGGATCGCCGTGCCGGACAGCACGACGAGCCATTCGCGCCCCGGGTGGGCGCGCATGCGCGCCGGATTCTCGGGGGGCGGTTCGGTCATGCGCTGGCGCACCACGCTCATCCCGGGGTCGGCCTTGACGGCCCAGCGCATCCGGCCGTGGGTGCTGTCGATCGTCGGGCTGGTGACGACGTCGTCGGTGGCGGTCTCCACGAGCTGATCGAGCGTGGTGTCCAGGGCGCGGGCGAGGGTGACCAGTTGATCCAGTGCGAGGCGGCGTCGGCCGTTCTCGATGCGGCTCAGCGAGGACTGGCTGAGGTGGGCGCGGGAGGCCAATTCCTCCAGGGACCAGCCCTGCGCCACCCGCAAGGCACGGATGCGTTTGCGTACGAGGCTGTCCAGATCCCCATCTTCTTGCGTCATGGGCAACAGTGTATGCCTCCACGGCAAGACCGGCTTAGCGTCGTGTGCGGATGGTCCGCGACATCCGGGACCAGTGGACGAGGAAAGGCAGGAGGCCATGGCTGTGACGACTGTCGACACCCCGGTGCAGGAGGTCGTCGGCGACGAGGACGGCACCCTCGCCGGCGCACGCCTGACCCACGGCCGGGTCGTGGCCCGCAGCCTTCTCGCGGTCGCCACCCGGATGGAAGCCCGCGCCGAGGGCCTGGACGGTCCGAAGCTGCCGATGCGGGACCTGCCCGACAGCACGGGCCGTGGCATCACCACCGGCAGGGCGGGCAGCACCGAGGTGCCGGGCGTGCGGGCGGCGGGCGAGGCCACCGACCTCGCCGCCCAGGTCGGCGCTTCCACGGTGGCCGGCGCCCACACCGACAGCGCGCCGGCCATCGCAGACACCGAAGCGGGCCTCGCCGCAGCCCAGGGCGACACTCCCGCCCTCTGACATCCCGGCGCGGCACCGGCCGCCGCACGCCCTCGACGCGTGCGGCGATCCGCGCCCCGCCCATCCCCCTCACCCGGCGGCCGGCCCTGCTCCGGCGCCGACTCGGCATGCCCTTACGAGAGGAATCCATGAGTACCAACCAGCCCGTCCCGGTCACGCAGGCCGACGGCCGGGGCGTCCCCGACGCGCGTCAGCTCCGCACGATCCTGACCGCCGTCTCCGTCGCCCTGATGGCGGTCATCGCCTCGGTGACCGGGCTGAACGTCGCGCAGACCCACATGGCCGTGGAATTCGGCGCATCGCAGAGCACGATCCTGTGGATCATCAACATCTACACCCTGGCCCTGGCCGCGCTGCTGCTGCCGCTCGGCGCCCTCGGCGACCGCCTGGGCCGCAAGCCGATGCTTGTTGCCGGACTGGGCGTGTTCGGCATCGCCACCGTGGTCGCGGGGCTGGCCCCGACGGCGGAGGTGATGCTCACCGCCCGCGTGGCCAGCGGCGTCGGCGCCGCCATGATCATGCCCATCACGCTCGCCGTCATCACCTCCACCTTCCCCGAGGAGCAGCGAGGCAAGGCGATCGGCGTGTGGACCGGTATCGCCGGAGGCGGCGGCATCCTGGGCATGTTCCTCTCCGCGCTCCTCGTCGACGTCGCCGACTGGCGCTGGCTGTTCGTCCTGCCCGCGGTCCTGGTCCTCGTGGCGCTGGCCATGACGCTGAAGTCGGTTCCCAACTCCCGCGAGACCTCGGCCCGTCGGTTCGACACCATCGGCGCGCTGGTCTCCGTCTTCGCCGTGGTCGGTCTCATCTTCGTCCTGCAGGAAGGCCCCGAACGCGGCTGGACCGCGCCCGAGACGCTGATCGGCCTGACCGTCGGCCTCATCGCCACCGTCGGTTTCGTGGCCTGGGAGCTGCACCGCCGCGACGCCTCCCTGCTGGACGTGCGCCTGTTCCGGGAGCGGGGACTGTCGGGCGGCTCGATCACGCTGCTGGTGGTCTTCGGTGTCCAGGCGGGCATCGGCGTGGTCCTCTTCCCGTTCTTCCAGGCCGTACTCGGCTGGTCGGGCCTGCTGTCCACGGTCGCGATGATGCCCATGGCCCTCGCGATGATGACGGCCTCCGGCCTGGCCCCCAAGCTGGCCGCAGGGATCGGCGCACGGTGGACCATGGCCGTGGGCATCGCACTGGCAGGCGTCGGCACGGCGCTCATGGCGCTGTTCGTCTCCGTCAGCGGGGGCTACCTGCCCGTCCTGCCCGGCCTGCTCGCCATGGGCGTCGGCATGGGCCTGTCGATGACCCCGTCCACGGAGGTCATCACCGCCTCCCTGCCGCGGGAGAAGCAGGGTGTCGCCTCCGCCCTCAACGACGTCACCCGCGAATTCGGCACCGCACTCGGCGTCGCCCTGCTCGGCGCACTCGTGTCCGCCGGCTACCGCAACGCCATCGACGACAGGCTGCACGGCATCCCCCGAGGCGCCGCGGACACCGCCCGGGAGGGCGTCGCCAACGCCGTTGAGGTGGCGGGCAGCACCGGACCACACGCACCAGACGTGCTCCACGCGGCGCAGCAGTCATTCGTCGACGGCTGGCAGCAGGCCATGTGGGCAGGCTCCGTCATCATGGGCGTCCTGTTCGTCCACATCGCCCTCCGGGGTCCGAAGAACGCCCCCTCCGCGGTCGGGGACGAGACGGACCCCGCTGAGGCTGTCTCCGCCGGCTGACCACGCGCCTGTGACAACCATGGTTCCAACTCCGCGATCGGAAACCACAGTTGTCACAGCGGCTTCGATCACGGTCCCACTCGGTCGGTCAACGACCTGGTCAAAGCTTCGAAGGCGGCCACGATGACGCGGGGATTCTGCGGCGCGGCCGGCTGATGGGGGCCGTCATGCCGGCCATGGCACGGTGACGGCGGTGACGACGTGCCGGGCGTCACCTCCGGCGTTCCAGCGTCCGGTGAACCGGCTGATCCGGTCTCCGGCGACGACCGGTCCGGGCACGGTCAGGTCGGCCGTGAAGGTGTGATGTTCCGGATCGGGAGTGATGAGGCATTCCGTGAAGTCCAGCCAGCGGCCGGTCAAGGGGAACCACGCCTTGTAAACGCTCTCTTTCGCGCTGAACAGCAGCCGGTCCCAGTGGATGTGAGGGTGGGTGACGGCCAGCCGGGCCAGGGCCATCCGCTCCTCGGGCAGCGCGGTCAGCTTTTCCACACCGTCGGGCAGAGCGGCGTGCGGCTCGGCGTCGATGCCGATCGAGGCCAGCCTGCCGCGGCGAGCTACCGCCGCCGCTCGGTAGCCGTCACAGTGCGTCATGCTGCCGATCACCCCGTCCGGCCACTGCGGTGCGCCCTTGGGGCCCGGCAGGATCGGTCCGGGGGGCACTCCGATCCGTCTCAGCGCGGTGCGTGCGCAGAGACGGACGGCGGCGAACTCGCGGCGGCGCTTGTCGACTGCGCGGGCCACGACGGCTTCCTCCTGCGGGTGCAGGTCGATGTGCGGTGGGTCGGTGAACAGCTCGGAAACGGCGACACCGGACGGCAGGAGCGCGTTCAGCGATCCGGCGTCGCCGGCTTCGGTGGTCATGAGTGACGATCCGCTTGCACGGTGTGAAGAATGTCGCACATCTCGTCCACTGCGTCCTCCAGGTTCGACTCGCGAGGCGGGTGGTGGGGACCCGGCATTCTCCGGTGTGTGCTGCAGGAGTGACCGTCTCGACCCGTTCCCCGGGCGGTAGTGGATCACGCTTGCCAAGGCGCTAAGTCCTCACAAGGCGCTGTAGACGGGAGTGATCCACTGGGCTACGTTCTGCATTCGACGGATGACACGGGGGAGTTTTCTGATGCAGACGAGTGTGAGTTCTGGCCCGTTATATCACCGAATACGGGGGCATGGCAGGCGGCAGTGCGGCCACGCGCAGTTCCCCGGTCACCACCCCTCCGGTTCTGCCTCGTGACCGCCCGGCACGTGGTGCTGGGCCTGCCGACGCTCGCCACCGGTGGCCTCTCCGAGAACTGGCTGTTACGCGAGTCCGGCGACCTCCACTGGTCGTTGATCGGTGAGTACTTCGGCACCTCGGTCAACAAACTCGCCGACGCCGACGGCACCCGGTTGCTCCCGGCCTTCGTCCGGGTCCGGCACACCGCGAGCGCCTCGCTCGCCTCCTTCGCCGAGCTCGACGAAGGCGAGATGAGCGGTGAACTGACCCGACTGGACGACCGGCGGTTCCTGTCCGACATCCGGTTCGCCACCGGTACGGCACACGTCGACGTCCGGCTGCTCACCGTCTTCGTCCGCCGCTCGGACCGCAACTGGCTGGTTCCCGGCGTGCCACAGCTTCCCGGCTGCCTGCCGGCCCGTGAGCCGGACGCCGGCCAACTGGCCTTCCTCCACGACTTCCAGGAGCGGAGCGGGCGCCACGTCGAAGGTCCCGGGTTGCACACCGAGCGTTACGAGCTCAACCCGGTCGTCGACGTCAACGCCCTCGGCCTGCTCTACTTCGCCTCCTACCCGCACATCAACGACCACGGCGAGCGCCGGTACCTGCACTCGCTGGCGCCAGGCGGTGAGTGGGCCACCGAGGCCGCCACCGTCAGCCGCGACGTCGTGTATCTGGCGAACTGCGGCGCCGAGGACACCGTGCGATACCGGCTCGACGACCTGCGCCTGGAGGACGGTCACCGAGCGGTGCTGACCTCGACGTTGCTGCGCGAGGGTGACGACAGGCCGCTGGCCCGGATCGAGACGGTCAAGGCACTGCGCGGGCCCAGCGTGTTCGGCGGGCTCTGGGGTGACGCAGCCACCCCCCGCGCCGCGACGGCCCCGCCGGCCCCGGTGCCCGTGACCGACGACCTGGACACGGTGCTGCTGCCGCTGCTGGAACGGGCGCTGGGCCGCCCCGCCGGCTCCCTGACCACCGACGACGACCTGCGGCGGTACGGCCTGGACAGTGTCGCGCTGGCCGAGGTCGTGGCCCTGGCCCACGACGAGCATGGCCTGCAGATCGATCCCAGCGCCATGTTCCAGGCCTTCACCGCCGCCGCCATGGCGCGGGTGATCCGCGGCGAAGACCACGAGTCGCGACCGGATGCCGCCACGGCCGCACCGAAGCCGGACGCCTCGGCGCCGATCGCGGTGATCGGCATGGCCGGACGCTTCCCCGGGGCGGACAGCGTGGGTGAACTCTGGGACCTGCTCGGCCGCGACGAGGACGCGATCCGCGACATCCCGATCGACCGGTGGGACAACGCCGCGCACCCGGATCTGGTGGGACGGGCGGCGCTGCTCGACGACATCCGCCGCTTCGACCACGAATTCTTCGCCATCAGCCCCCGCGAGGCCGCGCTGATGGACCCCCAGCAGCGACTCATGCTCGAGGTGGCCTGGGCGACGGCCGAGGATGCCGGACAAGATCCCACCACGCTGGCGGGCAGCCTGACCGGCGTCTTCACCGGGGTGTGCCACTCCGACTACGCCACCGTGCTCGCCGAGCACGCCGGGCGCGACGAACCGCACCTGAGCGTCGCGGTCTCCCCGTCGCTGGTGGCCAACCGGGTCTCGTACGCCCTGGGCCTGCGCGGCCCGAGCGTCACCGTGGACACACTCTGCTCGTCGTCGCTGGTCGCGGTCGCCCAGGCCGTCGCGGCGCTGCGGGCCGGAGAATGCGACCAGGCCTTCGCGGGCGGCGTGAACGTGCTGTGCGACCCGGGACGGCACGCGGCCTACCAGCGGGCCGGCGTGCTGAGCCCGCGCGGCCGCTGCCACACGTTCGACGACGGCGCCGACGGCTACGTCCGCGGCGAGGGGGCGTGCGCGTTGCTGCTCAAACCCCTCGACCGGGCCCTCGCCGACGGCGACCAGGTGCACGCGGTGATCCGCGAGGTGGCGGTCAACCACGGCGGACAGGCGCAGTCGTTCACCGCGCCCAACCCGGAGGCCCAGGCCGACCTGCTGGTCAGCGCGTACACCACGGCGGGCGTCGACCCCGCCACCGTCGGCTACATCGAGGCGCACGGCACCGGTACCCGGCTGGGCGACCCGATCGAGGTGTCGGCCATGGCGGCGGCGTTCCGCCGGCTGTACGCCCGCAGTCAGCACCCGATGCCGGACACGCCGCACTGCGGCATCGGATCGATCAAGACCAACATCGGTCATCTGGAGGCCGCCGCCGGCATCGCCGGAATGATCAAAGTCATTCTCGCGATGCGCCACCGGACCCTGCCGGCCACCCGCAACGTACGCCGGACGAACCGCATGATCAACCTGTCCGGGTCACCGCTACGGCTCCAACTGGAACAGGCCGCGTGGAAGCCGCCGCCCGGCGGCGGCCCACGCCGGGCCGGGGTCAGCTCGTTCGGCATGGGTGGCACGAACGCGCACGTGGTCCTGGAGGAGGCACCGCCGGCCGCCGAGGCGCTGCCGTCCGGCCGGGTGGCGGTGCCGGTGTCGGCCCGTACCCCGCAGGCCCTGCGGGACGCGCTCGTCGCGCTGCTGAACGTGGTGCGGTCACCGCAAGCGCCCCCGCTCGCCTCGATCGCTCGGACGATGAGCACCGGCCGGGCCACGCTGGCCTGCCGCGTCACCGTCACGGCGGCCGACCTCGACGAGCTCGCGGACGCGCTGGCCGCCGCCGTCGATGCCGAGCCGCTCACCGTCGACGCCGAGCCGCTCGCCGACGCCGCCGGGATCGAGGACCCGGTGCCGGCTGCCCCCGTCGTGTCGCTGCCGACCTACCCGTTCCGCCGCTACCAGCACTGGGCGGCGCCCACGGCCGCCCCTCAGTTCCTCACCGCGGCCTGGCAGGACGCGCCGCCACCCACGCCTGCTCGGCGCGGCCGCTTCCTGGTCCTCACGACGGACCCGGACCTGGCGCCGACGCTGTTCGGCGCCGACGCCGTCGCGCATCGCCCCGGCGATCCGCTGCCGGCCGTGCCCGGCCTGGCCGGCGTCGCCGATCTGGTCGACTGGAACGAACCGGGCGCGCTGGTCACCGAGCGGATCGAGGCGCTGCGCGAGGTGCTCGGCCGGTATCCGCGTACCGGACTGCGCTGCCTGCACGTCAGCGGCGCCCGCCGCTCGGCGCCGGCCGGCTTCTACCGCGCCGTCTCCGGAGAACTGCCCACGGTGGTCTCCCGTACCGTCCGGGTCGACGGTGACGACGCGGACCTGGCCGCCGCGGTCGCGGCCGAGAGCACGGCCGACGACCAGGAGACCGAGATCCGCTACACCGGCTCCCGGCGGCGGCGCCGCGTGGCCGGGTTCGCCCAGCCCGGCGACTTCGACCCGCTGACCGGTCTGGACCGGGGCGCCGTTGTGATCACCGGGGGCGTCGGCGGAATCGGCCTGCGCCTCGCCGAGCACCTGGCCGACCGTGGCGCGCGGCACCTCGTCCTGATCGGCCGCTCCGAACTGCCTGCCCGCAACCGATGGGCGTCCCTGGTCGCCGAGTCGTCGACCGACCCGCAGCTGCGTGCGCGCCTCACCGCACTGCTGGCCCTCGCCGCCCGGGACGTGAAGCTTTCCGTCCACACACATGCGCTGAACGAGGTGGTCACGCTGCGCCGGCTGATCAACCGGCATCGAAGCCGTGCCGGCGGGATCGCGGCCGTCTTCCACTGCGCGGGAGTCATGCACCAGCCCCGGTCGTTCCTGGCCAAGACGGCCGGCGAGATCGGTGACGTGCTGCGGCCCAAGCTCGCCGTCGAGACACTGTGGGCGGCGTTCGGCAGCCGTCCGCCGCGGCTGATGGTGTTGTTCTCCTCGATCGCGGCCGGGCCGCCGCGGCTGGCCGGGGGCCATCTGGACTACGCCGCGGCCAACAACGTCCTCGACGACTTCGCCGAGGCGCACGCGGAGGAGCCCGGGTGTGTGGTCCGGTCGCTGCGGTGGCCGCTCTGGCGGGACGTCGGGATGGGCGAGCGGCGTACCAGCGCCGGGACCGAGCTGGGCATCCCCGACCTGGCGGAGGCCGACGCGCTGCGCCTGCTCGACCTGGCGCTGCGGGTGCCGGGCGAGCCGGTACTGCTGCCCTGCCTGACGCGCCGGACGACGGTGCCGGCCGACGAGCTGTTCCGGGCGCCCCGGCGTGCCCCCGAGGCGGCCCCGGCGCCGGTCACCGCCCCGGCGGACGGGCCGGAGCCGGACGACATCGACTGGCTGGCCGACGTGGTGGCCCGGACCACGCGCACCGACCGGTCCCTGCTGCGGCCCGACACCAACCTCGTCGACCTCGGCGTGGACTCGTTGCTGATGGCCGAGCTGGTCCGCGATCTCGAGGCGGCGCTCGGCGACGTCGTGGATCCCAGCCTGCTCCAGGAGCATCCGACACTGGCCCGGCTCGCCGCCGCCCTCACCGACGGAGGAGTGCGCGCCCCGGCCGCCGGCCCGGTGGAGTCCGCGGCGCCGGCACGGACGCCCGCCGCGGACGGCACGCCGATGCGGATCGCCGTCATCGGGATGGGCTGCCGGCTACCCGGCGCCGCCGACCCGGGGCAGCTGTGGCAGACACTGCTCGCCGGGCGGGACATGGTCGGCGACGTGCCGGCGGACCGGTGGGACACCACGGCGCTCTACCGGCCGGACGGCGGCCCCGGGTTCAGCCAGAGCCGGTGGGGCGGCTTCCTCGACGACGCCGCCCTGTTCGACCCGGGCTACTTCGGCTTCGACGACGAGACGGCACGGCAGCTCGACCCGCTGGTGCGCAAGACGCTGGAGGTCGCCGTCGAGTGCGTCCGCGACGCCGGGTACACGGACGAGGAGTTGCGCGGCCGCCGGGTCGGCGTCTTCGTCGGCGGCCGGACCGGCAACCACCGCGCATACCTGCGACCGCTGACCCGCGAGTCCATCGTCGGCATCAACCAGAACTACATCGCGGCGCACGTGTCGCACTTCCTCGACCTCGCCGGGCCGAACCTCGTGGTCGACAGCGCGTGCTCGTCGGCGCTGGTCAGCGTGCACCTGGCGGCGCAGAGCCTGATGCTGGGCGAGTCCGACATGGCGCTGGCCGGCGGCGTGGACCTGCTGCTGGACGAGGAGCCGTACCTGATGCTCAGCGCCGGCAAGGCGCTGTCACCCACCGGACGCTGCCGCACCTTCGACGAGTCCGCCGACGGCTTCGTCCCGGGAGAGGGCGCCGGGCTGGTGATGCTGAAGCGTCTCGACGACGCCGAACGCGACGGCGACCGGATCCTCGCGGTCATCGAAGCGTCCGGTGTCAACAACGACGGCCGCACGATGGGCCACACCACCCCGAACGGGCACGCCCAGCGGGCGCTGATCACCGACGTGCTCGCCCGCGGCGGCATCGACGCGCGCACCATCGGATACGTCGAGGCGCACGGCACCGGCACGATGATCGGCGACCCGATCGAGTTGCAGGCGCTGACCGCCGTCTACCGGCAGCACACCGGCGACCGGGAGTACTGCGGGATCGGCAGCGTCAAGAGCTCGATGGGCCACCTGCTCAGCGCGGCCGGGATCGCCGGCTTCATCAAAGCCGTGCAGACGCTCCGGCACGGGCTGATCGTCCCGACCCTGCACTGCGAGCGGCCCAATCCGCGGTTCGCGTTCACCGAGTCACCGTTCTTCCCCGCGCGGACGACGACCGAGCTGCCCGCCGGCAGCCGCGTCGCGGTCAGCGCCTTCGGATTCGGCGGCACCAACGCCCACGTCGTACTCGGCCCCGGCGCGCCCGAGGGGACCGGCCGGGGTCCGCTCCCGCCACCGGAGTACCGGCGTCGCCGGTACTGGCCTCGCCTTGCCGAGATGCGCACGAGTCCCGCCCGCCCCGCCGCCGGACCGGTCCGGTCGGCGCGCCTCGATCTCACCGTCACGCCGGTCGCGGCCCCCGCGCTCGACCGTTCCCACCGCTGAGCTGCGACCACGGGGAGAGAACACGTGGACCGTCTGGCTGTTCGCTGCCTTCTTCGGCTGACCGGGGACAACCCGATCGTCGACGATCACCGCGTGCACGGCGTGCGCACACTGCCAGGGGTGACCTTCCTCGACATCGTGTACCGCCTGCTCGGCGAGCGCGGTATCGAGCCGGGCGACGCCGGGCTCAGCGACGTTCTCTTCGTCGAGCCGCTCACCACCACCGAGGACTCCGACCGGGAGGTCACGGTCCTGCTGGAACCGGACGGCGGCCTCACACGTGTCACGGCGACCAGTCGACGCGTTCACGCCGGAGCTCCGGCCGACGACGGACAGACCACGCACCTACGGGCCATCCTCCGCGTCGGCCTGTCGGCCCTGACCGGATCGCCGAGCCCGGCGGGAGCCGCACCGCCGCGAGACATCGGCGAGGTCTACACCATCGGCAGGTCGGTGGGGATCGAGCACCGTGACTTCATGCGCTGTCACGGCACGATGCGGGTCGAGGCCGGCACGGTACGGGCGCAGCTCGCGCTCGGCACCGAGGCTCGGGCCACGGCGGACGACTTCATGCTGCACCCGGCCCTGCTCGACGGGTCGACCATGCAGGCGTACGCGCTGGCGTTCGCCGAGGCCGGAGCCGACGAGCGACCGCTGATCCCCCTGCACATCGGTGAGTTCCGCGCGGTGCGGCCACTCGGCGACACGTGCACGGTCGAGATACGGCTCACCCCGGCGGGCCCGGCCGCCGACATCGTCAAGGCCGACATCGACCTGTACGACGCCTCGGGCCTGCCGGCGGCCCGATTCACCGGCCTGGTCCTCAAGCGGGTCCGCTCCACCGAGGCGATCACCCGGCTCACCCCCTCGGCGACCGCGGCACCCGCGCCCGTGGCCACTCCCGCGCCCGTGGCCACTCCCGCGCCCGCGCCGGGCGCCTCGCTGCGCGCCGAGATCGTCGAGCTGGTCCGGCAGGTCGCGGCCGACCCGGACCTGGTGGACGTGGAGGGTGACCGCGGCTTCTACGACCTCGGCCTGGAGTCGACGGACCTGCTCGCCCTGGTCCGCTCCTTCGAGGAGCGGTGGGACATCACGCTCTACCCGACGCTGCTGTTCGAGTACCCCACCGTCGACGCGGTCACGGACCACCTGGCCGGCCTGATCCCTGACCGGCCGCGCACCGAGGCGCCACCGCCCGGCGACACCCCGGCGACCACCGCCTGCCTGACCGGCGCATGGCAGCCGGCGGCCTGGCCGGACCCGCCGTCGATCGGGTCCCTGCTGGTCATCGGCGACGCCCGGCTGCGGCCGGACCAGATCACCGCCCGGCGCGGCCCGGCTTTCCGGCGGCTGGGGGAGCGAGAGTACGAGCTGCGCCCCGGCGCGCCGGACGACCTGCGAGCCCTGCTGGCCGACCTGCCCAGCGCCCCGGACTCGGTCGTGCACCTCGGCCCGCAGGCCGGCGACGACCTACCGGAGGACGTGGAGACCGCGTGCCGGGAGATGCTGGCGCTCGCCCAGGTGCTGCTGGACGCCCCGGTGCCGGTGGTGCACGTCGCCCGGCCGCTGGTCGCCGCGGCGGTGGCCGGAATGGCCCGCACCATCCGCCTGGAGCAGCCGCGCCTGGCCGTGACCGCGGTGGAATGCGTCGGCGACCCCGATCCCCGGGCCGTTCTCGCCGAACTGTCCGGCCACGGCGAGACCTGGGTCCGGCACGACGGCGGTCGGCTCGTGCGCCGCTACCACGACGCGGCGCCCGGCGGAGCGCGGCCGCTCCGGCCCGGCGGTGTCTACCTGATCACCGGTGGCGCGGGCGGCCTGGGCCGTGCGCTCGCGGCGTCCTTCACCGAACAGGGCGCCACGGTGGTACTCGCCGGGCGTACCCCGCCCAGGGAGGTGCCGAACGCCGAGTTCGTACGCACCGACGTCACCGTGGCCGCCGACGTGCAGGCCCTGATCGACGGGATCGTCGCCCGGCACGGCCGCCTCGACGGGGTGGTGCACACCGCCGGGGTCCTCAGGGACGGCCTGCTGGCAGGGAAGTCACCGGACGACCTGTCGGCCGTGCTGGCGCCCAAGGTGCGCGGCACGTTGCTGCTGCACGACGCGACCCGCCGTCTCGGCCTCGACTTCTTCGTCGCCTTCTCGTCGGTGACCGGTGTCGCGGGCAACGTCGGGCAGGTGGACTACGCCGCGGCGAACGCCTTCGTCGACGCTTGCGCCCGTGAGTACGGGTTCACCTCGGTCGCCTGGCCGCTGTGGGCGGACGGGGGCATGCGCACCGACGCGGCGACCGAGGCGGTGTTCCGGCGGCAGGGCCAGATTCCGCTGCCGACCGACGAGGGCCGTGCGATTCTCGACGCGGTCCGGGACCACCGGGGCGGCGAGGTCGTCGTGCTGCACGGACGACCCGACCACGCCCGCCGGGCACTGGAACTGCGCGAGCCGGAGACCGCTTCCGTGGCCACGACCCTGGAACCGTCCGTGGCCGCGGTCGCCTCCTCCGCGACGACCGTTCGGGAACCCCTCGCGGCAACCGCGGGCGATCCGAAGCCGTCCGGCCGGGACATCGCCGTGATCGGTGTGGCGGGCCGCTATCCGATGGCTCCGGACCTGGACCGGTTCTGGGCGAACCTGCTCGACGGACGCGACTGCGTCACCGAGATCCCGGAACGGCGCTGGCGTCTGGCCGGCTTCTTCGAACCAGAACGGGCCGCCGGGCGCTCGTACAGCAAATGGGGCGCCTTCCTGGACGGGATCGACGAGTTCGACCCCGCGTTCTTCCGGATCACCCCGCGTGAGGCCGAGGGCATGGACCCGCAGGAACGGTTGTTCCTGCAGACCGCGTGGCACGCTTTGGAGGACGCCGGCGTCCCCCGCGCCGCGGTCGCCGGCCGGCCCGTGGGCGTCTTCGCCGGCGTCATGTTCACTCAGTACCAGATGCTCGGCCTCGGCGCCGAGGACCGGCTGCCGGTGCTGCCGACGTCGTTCACGTCGGCGGTCGCGAACCGGGTCTCCTACTTCCTCGACGCGCGCGGTCCCAGCCTCGCGCTGGACACCATGTGCTCGTCCTCGCTGACAGCGCTGCACCTGGCCTGCGAGAGCCTGCGCTCCGGAGAGAGCGAGCTGGCGCTGGCCGGCGGCGTGAACCTGATCGTCCACCCGTACAAGTATCTGCACCTGAGCCAGGTCGGGTTCGTCTCGACGGACGGGCGGTGCCGGGCCTTCGGTGCCGGCGGCGACGGGTATGTCCCCGGTGAGGGCGTCGGTGTCGTCGTCCTGAAACCCCTGGCAGCCGCCGTGGCGGACGGCGATCGCGTGCTCGCGGTGATCAAGGGCAGTGCCGTCAACCACGGCGGGCGTGCCGGCGGCTTCTACGTCCCGAACCCGACGGCGCAGGCGGACGTGGTCCGGCAGGCGCTGCACCGCGCCGGCGTGGACCCGGCCACGGTGAGCTACCTGGAGGCGCACGGCACCGGCACCGCCCTCGGCGATCCGGTGGAGATCTCCGCGCTCAGCCAGGTCTTCGCAACCGGTGACACTCGACTCGGCTCGGTGAAGTCCGGCATCGGGCACCTGGAGTCCGCGGCCGGCATCGCCGGGCTGACCAAGGTGCTGCTGCAACTGCGGCACCGCACCCTGGTGCCCTCGCTGCACGCACGACCGGCGAACGAGGCGATCGACTGGGAGCACTCCCCGCTCAGTGTCCAGCAGGACGTCGGCCCGTGGCACACCACCGGCGACGCGCCCCGGCGCGCCGGCATCAGCGCGTTCGGCGCCGGGGGCAGCAACGCCCACCTCGTGGTCGAGGAGTACCCGGCACCGGCCCCGGGAACCGGAGACGGCCCACAGGTCGTGCTGCTGTCCGCACGTACCCCGCAGGCCCTGCGCCTGCTCGCCGAGCGCTACGCCGAGCTGCCCGCCGGGGACCAGCTGGCGGACCTGGCCGACGCGGCCGGGCTCGCCGGCGCCGACCGGGACGCCTCCTTCGAGGAGCTGGGCCTGGACGCGGACGATCTGCGCCGGCTGATGCGGGCCGTGGCCGCCCGAAGCGAAGGACAGCCGCCCCGGGTGGACGCCCAGTCGAGCCTGTCCGCGGTGGCCGCGGCACTGGGCGGCGGCGTCTCGCTGGCGGACATCGCCCACACCACGCAGGTCGGGCGCGACGCGATGACCGAGCGGCTGGCCGTGGTGGCCGCGGACGTCGAGGAGCTCCGCGCGGCGCTGCGGGGCTTCCTGAACGGTGACGAGTCGCGCGTCCACCGGGGACGCGCCACGGAGCCGGTCGGCACCCCCGCGTCGGCCGACCCGGACACGCTGGCCGAGGCCTGGGTGAAGGGCGCCGTCCCGGACTGGGGCGTGCTGCACCGTGAACGGCGGGCCCGCAAGATCTCCCTGCCCGGCTACCCGTTCGAGCGGGTGCGCTGCTGGGTCGGGACGGGCACCGGCGGAACCGGCGTCACCGGCCCGGGCACCGCTGCGGCGCCCGGCGTGGCGGCGCCGCGCCCGGAGCCGGTGTCGCCGGGCGCCGACGTTCCGCGGTGGGAGCCGTGTCCCGCTCCCGAGCCGGTGACGCCGGACGGCCCGGTCGTGGTGCTCTACGCACCGGAACGGAGGGGACTGGCCGCCGAACTGGCCGCCCGGAATCCCGGCGCGCAGCTCGTCGCGATCGGCGGCCGGGTGACCGCGGACCCGCGGGTGGTCTACCTGCTCACCGGCCCGGCACCCACGGCCGGATCCGAAGCCGCGCGGGTCGCCGGCGGGGAAGCGTCCGGGGTCCGGGCGCTGGCCGCGTACGCCCGCCGCTGGGCCCGGCTGCCCGAGATCGACTGGGTCGTGGTCACCGCGGGGGCGGCCGCCGCGCCCGGACGGCGGCTCACCGACCCGTACGCGGCCGGGGTCCACGGCTTCGCCCGGGTCCTCGAGAACGAACACCGCAGGTGGTCGGTCGCCGTCGTCGACCTCGACCCGGACCACCTGACCGCGGACGTACTGGCCCCGGCGCGGCGCGGGACCCGGATCGCCTGCACCGGGACGACCGCGCACCGACAGGTGCTGGGCGAGGCCCCCGCCCCGCACGGCCCCGAGCTGCTGCGCAGGGGCGGCCGCTACCTGATCGTCGGTGGCGGCGGCGGTATCGGCCTGGCCCTGGCCCGCAAGCTGGTCGCGGAGTGGGACGCGGAGGTGGTGCTGGTCGGCCGCCGGAAGCGTCCCGACCTCGCGGCCGAGCACCGGATCCGCTACTTCCGTGCCGACGCCTGCGACGCCGGGCAGCTCGCCGCGGTACTGGAACAGGCCGGCCGGGTGCACGGGATCATGCACGCGGCGATGGTGCAGCGCTCCCGTCTGGTCCGCGACCTCTCCGACGACGACCTCGCCGAGAGCCTGGCGGCCAAGTCCGGTGTCGCCGCCGCTCTGGTGGACACGATCGGCGCATCGGAACTCGACTTCCTGCTCTTCTTCTCCTCCGCCCAGTCCTTCCTCGGCGAGCCCGGCCTGGCCAACTACGCCGCCGGATCAACCTTCCTCGACGCCTACGCACACACCCTCGACGAACGCCTGCCGTACCCGGTCCGGGCCGTCGACTGGGGTTTCTGGGGCACGGTCGGCTCAGTCGCCACCGACAAGCACCGCGCCGAACTGACCGCCGCCGGATTCCACTCCATCACCCCCGACACCGGCTTCACCGCGCTGGCCGAGGCGCTGCGCCGGCCGGCTCCGCAGCTCCTGGTGGTGCCCGGCACCGCCGCCCTGCGGCAGCGGATGACCCCCAGCGAAGGGACGACACCGGCCGTGACACCTGCCGACGGGCTGTTGACCAGCGCCGACCTGCGGGTCGTCGACGACTTCCACGCCGTCGACGAGAAAATGACCGCCATCGCCCGCAGCGCCCTGCTGGCCGTACTGCACGAGATGGGCGCATGGGACGGACCCGACCCGGATGCGGCCGAGGTGGCCCGCCGGGTGGGTGTCACCCCCCGCTACGACCGCCTGCTGCACACCCTGCTGACCATGCTCGCCGACGACGGGGTGCTCACCGTCCACCAGAACCGGTTCCGGCCGGATCGGGCCGCGCTGACCGAGGCCCTCACCGGTGGTCACGCCGGGCGTCTCGGCGAACTGGCCGCGGCCAATCCGGCGTCCGCGGTCTTCGTCGAGCTGCTGCGCCGCTGCCTCGACCGCTACCCGATGCTGCTCCGCGGCGAGTTGCTCGCCACCGACCTGCTGTTCCCCGCCTCGGGCACCTCCGCGATGGAGCGGATCTACCGGGACAACCCGATCAGCGACCTCTACAACGACGTGCTCACCGCGAGGCTGCTGGAGCGCGTCGGCCGCCGCCGGGAGCAGCTGCGTCCCGGCGAGCGGATCCGGATCGTCGAGGTCGGTTCGGGCACCGGCGGCACCACCGCCGGTCTGCTGCGCGCCCTGGCTCCCCACGGCGAGCACCTGGAGTACTGGTACACCGACCTGTCGGCGGCGTTCCTGGCCCACGGCCGCCGAGAGTTCGGCGCGCGGTACCCCTTCACGCGGTTCAAGCGCCTGGACCTCGACACCGACCCGGTCGCCCAGGGCTTCCCCGCGGACGCCTTCGACCTCGCCGTCGGCGCGAACGTCCTGCACGCCACCTCGGACGTGAGCCGCGCCGTGCGGCACCTGCGCACCGTGCTGCGCACCGGCGGGCAGTTGCTGCTCAACGAGCTGACCACGGTCACTCTGGCCGCCACCGTCACGTACGGACTGTTCGACGGCTGGTGGGCACACACCGACACCCACCTGCGGCTGCCCGGATCGCCACTGCTGGACGTGGCCGGCTGGAACGCGGTGCTGACCGGCGCCGGCTACGACGGGTTCCGGGCCCTGCCCACGGACGGTGAGACCAGCCGCAACTTCCAGCACGTCGTCGTGGCCGCCGCGGCACGAGCCGCCGAACCGGCACCGGCGCCGGCACCCGGGCGGGTCACGGCGCTGCAGGCCCCGGCACACGACGGCGCCTCGTTCACCACCGAGCTTCTGGCGCTGACCTCGGAGGCCTCCGGCATCCCCGTCGAGGATCTCGACCTGGACACCGAGATCGGTGACTACGGGTTCGACTCGGTCAGCTACAGCCTGCTCGCCGGGCGGCTCAACGACACCTTCGGTTTCGACGTGACGCCCACCCTGTTCTACGAGACCGCCACCCTGCGCGCGCTGGTCGCCCGGCTCGAGCGGGACTACGGCGCCACCCTGCGTGAACGGTACGCGCAGGCCGTACCGGAGCCGGCGGAAGCCGAGGCGCCGCCGCGCTCCGCGCCGCGGACCGGAACCGACGACCTGATCGCGGTGATCGGGATGGCTGCCCGGCTGCCCGGCAGCCGCGACCTGGACGACTTCTGGAACCACCTGGTCGCCGGGGACGACCTGGTCACCGACGTACCCGCGAACCGGTGGGACTGGCGATCCCTGCCCGCCGACGTGCCGGCCCGGCGCGGCGGCTTCATCAGCGACGCAGACATGTTCGACCCGCTGTTCTTCGGGATCTCGCCGCAGGAAGCCGCCGGCATGGACCCCCAGCAGCGGCTGCTGCTGGAGGGCGTGTGGACGGCGCTGGAGGACGCCGGCCTGCCGCCCGGCACGCTCGCCGGCCGGCCGGTCGGGCTGTTCGTCGGCGCGGGATCCAGCGACTACGACGAGATCCGACGCCGCTCGGACGTGCCCGTCGACGCGCACGCGGCCACCGCGACCGCGCACTCCATCCTGGTCAACCGGGTGTCCTACCTGCTGGACCTGCGCGGGCCGAGCGAGCCGGTCAACACCGGTTGCTCCAGCTCCCTGGTCGCGATCCACCGCGCCGCCGCGGCGATTCGCTCCGGGGAGTGCGACGTCGCGGTCGCCGGAGGCATCAACCTGATCCTGTCACCGCACAACCACCTGCTGCTCAGCCGCACCGGCATGCTCAGCCCGTCCGGGCGGTGCCAGGCGTTCGACGCCCGCGCGGACGGATTCGTCCGGGGAGAAGGGCTGGGCCTGGTCGTGCTGACCCGGGCCGGCGCGGCGGGCCGGCACCGGGTCAGGGGGCTGCTGCGCGGCTCCGCGGTCAACCACGGCGGCCGGGCCCGTTCGCTGACCGCGCCCAACCCCGCCGGACAGGCCGCGATGATCGTGCGCGCCTACACGGCGGCGGGCGTCGACCCGGCCACCGTGGGATACCTGGAGACCCACGGCACGGGCACCGAGCTGGGCGACCCGGTCGAGATCAACGGGTTGCGGCTGGCCTTCGACGAGCTGGCACGCCGTCACGGTGGGCTGCCTGGCGAGCCGTTCTGCGGGCTGGGCGCGGTCAAGGCGAACATCGGACACCTGGAGTCCGCCGCCGGCATCGCCGGGTTGCTCAAGGTCCTGCTGGCGATGCGCCATGGCGTCCTGCCGCCGGTGGCCGGGCTGGGGGAGCCGAACCCGCACCTGCGGCTCGAGGGCAGCCCGTTCCGTCTGATCCGGCAGGCGACCCCCTGGCACCGCCCGCCGGGCGGTGGCAGGCGCCGCGCCGGGGTCAGCTCCTTCGGCTACGGCGGGGTGAACGCCCATGTCGTGGTGGAGGAGCCGGACCGGCCGGCGGTCCCGGCGGAGCCGGCCGGTCCGCAGGTGTTCCCGCTCTCGGCCCGGACCCCCGAGGCCCTGCGCCGCTACGCGAGCGCGCTGCGTGCCGCCCTGGACTCGGACGTCGAACTGGTGGACGTGGCCCACACGTTGCAGCACGGCCGGGACGCGATGACCGAGCGGCTGGCGGTGACCGCCGCCGACCGGCCGACGCTCGTCGCGGCCCTCGGCGCGGCGATCGACGGCACCGGCCACCCCGCGCTGGCCCGCCCCGACGGCGTCACACCAGCCGACCGGTGGGTGGCCGGAGCCGATGCCGTCTGGCCGGACACCGGCGGCACGCTGATCCCGCTGCCCACCTACCCGTTCGAGCGGCGCCGGTGCTGGATCGGCGCGCGGCCGGAGGAGCCCTGCTCACCCGGCGAGCCCGTGGGCGCCTACGCGCCGCGCTGGCAGCGAATCGCGGACGCGAGCACCCGCCCTCCGGACGACGGACCGGTCTGGCTGCTCGGCGACGACGACTACCCGGCGAGCGACACGCACCGGGTCACCTCCACGTCGCTGGACGCGCTGCCCACGCCCACCCTCGTGCACGCGGTCGTCACCGGCGGCGAGCCCGCCGTCCGGGAGCTGTTCCGGGTGATCCGGCACCTGCAGACCCGGCCGGCCGGCGCGGGCGAGCTCACGCTGACCGTGGTCACCCGCGCCGCCACGGCCGTGGACGGGCCGGTCACCGACCCGGTGGCGGCGGCCGCGCACGGACTGGTGAAGTCGGCCCGCCGGGAATGCGAGAGGTGGCGGATCAGCGCGATCGACGTCGGCCCCGATGACGCCACCACGGTCGCCGCCGCCATGCCGGGCGACTACGCGCTGCGTTCGGGTCACTGGTACCAGCGGGTGCTCCGGCCGCTCGACGACACCGGCACCCGGCCGGTGTTCCGGGACGGCGGGACGTACGTGCTGGTCGGCGGCGCCGGGGATGTCGGCCTCGACGTGGCCGAGCACCTGGTCCGGGAACACCGCGCAAGGGTGGTGCTGATCGGCCGGACCCGCCCGGACGGCGCCCGGGCCGCCCGGATCGCCGCGTTCGACCCGACCGGCGCGTCCGTGGAGTTCCACCAGGCGGACGCTCGCGACGCGGAACGGATGCGGGCGGTGTTCGACCGGGTCGGCGTGATCCACGGCGTGGTGAACGCGGCAACAGTGGCGCGGGACCGGTCGCTGGCGGCGCTGGACGAGGACTGGTTCGCCGAGGGGCTGAACGCGAAGACCCGGACCACGCTGGCGATCGCCGAGGCGATCGGCGGCCGCGACCTGGACTTCTTCGCGATCTTCTCCTCGGTGCAGTCGTTCCTGGGCAACCCGGGCCAGGCCGCGTACGCCGCCGCCTGCACGGCCCAGGACGCGATCGGGCAGGCACTCGCCGCCCGGCTGCCCTTCCCGGTCCGCGTCCTGAACTGGGGGCCGTGGTCGGGCTCGGCGCTCACCGAGCGCCACCGGGACCGGCTGGCCGCGGCCGGTCTTCATCCGCTCCCGCCCCGCACGGGCATCGAGGCACTGGCCGGCGCGCTCGGCCGACAGGAGGTTCAGGTGGTGGTCGTCTCGGGTACCGACAAGGCTCTGTCCGGAATCGGCGTGCGGACGCCCGGCCCGGAGCCGGCTCCGCCGGCTGTCACGTCGGCCGATGCGCAGCCTGTTCCGCCGGGCGCCGAACCGTGGCGTGCGGCGGTGGCCGCCGACCTGCTGGCTCTGGTGTGCGGCGTGGCAGGGCTGAGCGCTGCCGAACTGACCGAGAACGACCAGCTCAGCCGGTTCGGCTTCGACTCCATCATGTACACCAAGCTCAGCCACCAGGTGAACATGCGCTGGGACCTGGACGCGACCCCGGCGGCGTTCTTCGGGGTGGCCACCGCCGGCGGGCTGGTGGCGAAGATCATTGAGGAGTACGGGGAAGAGCTGGCCCGCCACTATCGTCCCGTGGCACCCACCGCCCCGGTCGTGCCTCCGGCTCCAGCTGTCCCACCCGGGCGGGTCGCTTCCTCGGGGCCGGTCGCGGGCATCGGAGCCGCCGGCGCGGCGGAGCCCGCCGATGCGGACGGCGTCGCCATCGTCGGCATGGCCGGCCTGCTGCCGGGCTCGGACGACCTGGACGAGTTCTGGGCCCACCTGGCCGCCGGCGACGACCTGGTCACCGAGATCCCGGCGGACCGCTGGGACTGGCGGCGCATCCACGGCGACCCCGAGCCCGGGGAATTCCGCACCACCGCCCGCTGGGGCGGGTTCCTGCGCCGAGTGGACCTGTTCGACGCGGACTTCTTCGGCATCTCGCCCACCGAGGCGGTCGCGATGGACCCGCAGCACCGGCTGGTGCTCGAAGCGACCTGGACGGCGATCGAGGACGCCGGTATCCGGCCCTCCGCCCTGGCCGGCACCGACACCGGCGTCTTCGTCGGCAGCAGCACCTACGACTACTTCGAGCTCCAGCACGCGCTGGGGGTGCCGCTCGACGGGTACGGCACCGTCGGCCGGGCGCACGCCATCCTGTCCAACCGGGTGTCGTACCTGCTGGACCTGCACGGCCCGTCCGAGACGATCGACACCGCCTGCTCGTCGTCGCTGGTCGCCGTGCACCACGCGGCGGAGGCGATCCAGCGGGGGGACTGCACGGTCGCACTGGCCGGCGGCGTCAACGTGATCGCGTCGCCGACCCTGTTCGTCGACATGAGCCAGGCCGACATGCTCAGCCCGGACGGCCGCTGCCGCGCCTTCGACGCCCGCGCCAACGGCATCGCCCGGGCCGAGGGGGTGGGGGTCGTGGTGCTCAAGAGGCTCAGCACGGCCCTCGCGGACGGAGACGTCATCCACGGCGTGCTGCGCGGCAGCGCGATCAACCACGGTGGGCGCAGCAACTCGCTCACCGCGCCGAACCCGGCCGCCCAGGCCGCCTGCATCGTGGCCGCGCACCGCCGCGCCGGGACCGACCCGCGCACGGTGACCTACGTGGAGACCCACGGGACCGGCACCGAGCTGGGCGATCCGGTCGAGATCGAAGGCCTCAAGACCGCCTTCCGGCAGCTGTACGCCGATCACGGCACCGACGGCACCGATCACCGTGTCGCGCTCGGCGCGGTGAAGAGCAACACCGGGCACCTGGAGGCGGCCGCCGGCGTGACCGGGCTGATCAAGGTGCTGCTCGCCATGCGGCACCGCGAGCTGCCCGGCAACCCGCACCTGGAGACGCTCAACCCGCACCTGCGTCTCGACGGCAGCCCGCTGCACGTGCTGCGCGACGGTGAGCCGTGGCGGCGCGTGACCGGCCCGGACGGCACCGAGGCGCCGCTGCGCGCAGGGCTGAGCTCGTTCGGTCTCGGCGGTGTCAACGCGCACCTCGTGCTGGAGGAGTTCCGCACCCGGCCGAGCGCCGGTCGCACCGGGCCCTACCTCTTCGTGCTGTCCGCCCGCGACGCCGAGCGGCTGCGTGGCAACGCCGAGAACCTGGTCCGCTGGGCGCGGGACGCCGGCCAGGTGGACCCGGCCGCCCTCGCCTACACACTGCAGACCGGCCGGGAGGTCTTCGCCGAGCGGCTCGCCGTGGTCGCGGACGACCTCGCCGGCCTGGTGAAACGCCTGGAGGAGTGGCTGGTCGGCGCGACTGCCGACGGCGTCAGCGCGGGCGACGGGCAAGGGACCGGCACGGCACTGCTGCTGGACGGCCCCGAGGGACGCCAGTACCTGCGCACCGTGGTGGCGGCCGGCAAGCTCGAAAAGATCGCCAGACTGTGGGTGGACGGCGTCGAGATCGACTGGGCCGAGCTGTGGCCGGGGGAGCCGATCCGCCGGGTTCCGGCGCCGGTCTCCGCCTTCACCCGGCAGAGCTACTGGATCACCCCCGGGCCGCGATTCGACCATGCTCAGGCCGCCTCGGCCGGGCTCGCCGGAATCGATCCGGATCGGATCACCGACACATGGTCCGAGCCCGTAGCGGCCGTACCGGTCCCCCCGTCCGGGCCGGCGCCGACAGTGGCCGGAGCGGACACCGAAGGCGATCCGGAGGCAGCTGTGCGCGACCACGTCCGCACCCTGCTCGCCGCGCACCTGGGCATGGCACCGGACCGTCTGCCGCCCGACCGGGTGCTGTCCGACGTCGGCGTGGACTCACTGGGCCTGCGCCGCCTCAGCCGCCGCCTCGGCGCCACCTACGGCGTCGACATACCCGCCCGCATGTTCGGTGTCGGGCAGACCGTGCGCGCTCTGGCCCAGGCCGTGCACGACACGTACGGACCGCTGCCCGCGGCCGCCCCGCCCGAGTCGACGCCTGCGCCGGCCGCCGCCTCGGCCGCGGCGCCCGAGCCCACCCCCGCGCCGGTCGCCGCCCACGGAGTCGGCGCCCTGCTGGCCGGGCTGCGCGACGGATCGGTCACGGTCGACGACGCGCTGGCCGAGCTGCGGCAGGGGGGCGTCCGATGAGCCCGGCACTGCGCGATGTCCTCGCCGCGGTCGCCGCCGGCGAGCTGCCGGACGACATCGCCGAGTCGCTGCTGCGCGGCCTGACCGTCACAGTGCCGGAGCCGGGGCCGTACCCGCTCAGCCGTGGCCAGGCGGCGCTCTGGGCCATCCACGCGAGTCGGCCCGGCACCACCTCCTACAACCTGCCGCTGGGGCTGTGGCTGGGCGACGGGACCGACCCGGACGTGCTCACCCGGGCCCTGATCGCCGCCGTGGAAAGGCAGCCCGGTCTGCGGATCGCCGTCCGGCTGGACGGGACCACGCCGGTGCAGGAGATCACCGAGCGCCCCGCCGAGGTGGTCCGGCTCGACCTCCGGCACGTCACCGACGGGGAGTTCGCCGCGCGCATCCGGCGCCTGGTGCACACCCCGTTCGACCTGGAGCACGACCCCCTGCACCGGATGTGGCTGATCGCGGCGCCCGGTGGCCGGACACTGCTGCTCCTGGTGTTCCATCACATGATCACCGACGGGATCTCCAGCCACCTGCTGCTGCGCGACATCGTGGCCTGCCACGACGCGCTGGTCCGTCGAGGCGTTCTGCCGCCGGTCGAGCCGGCCACCCCGTACCGCGAGTTCGTCCGCCGTCAGCGGGAACTGCTCGACGGGCCGGAGGCCGACACGCACCGCCGTTGGTGGCTCGACCGGCTGGCCGGTGCCTCCAGCGGTCCGGTCCTCGACGCGATCACCGATCGGCACCGGGGCGAGCCGCCCACCGCCGACACCGGCGCGATGGTGCAGTTCCGGCTGCCGGAGGAGACCTGGACGGCCGTCCGCCGGGTCGCCGGCGCGGCCGGACTGACCCCCTTCAGCGTGCTGCTGGGTGCCTTCGCCGCACTGCTGCACCGGCACTCCGGTCACCGCGACATCAGCGTCATGGTGCCGACCGACGGCCGGATCTCCGAGCGATTCGACCGCACCGTGGGCTACCTGATCAATCCGGTGGTGGTAAGGGTCGACTGCGACCCGCGGCGCAGCCTCGCCGAGCTGATGACGGCCGTGCACGACCACATGGCGCAGGCCGAGGAGCACAGCTCCTACCCGTTCGCCGCCGTGGTCGGTGACCTGCGCCGCGCGGGCGGCACCGCGGTCTCCTTCGACATCGGCTTCTACCTGCAACAGGGCGTCGGCGGCGACCAGGACATGGCCGCCGGGCAGACCGTCTTCGACGACGCCCTGGAGCTGACCCAGGAGGGCGAGAACCCGCTGGTCGTCGAGGTGGTGGTGCGCGGGTCGGAGGCGTTGGTCCACCTCAAGTACGACCGTGAGCTGTTCGACCCGGCCACAGCCGAGCGCCTGGCCGAGCACTACCGGCTGCTGCTGGAAACCGTGGCCGCCGATACGCGGCAGCCGATCGGCGGTCTGCCCCTCGTCACTGCGGCGGAACGCGCCCTCGTCGACCGGGCCAACGACACCCGTGCCACCCGGCCGCGCGACGTGACCGCGGCCGGCCTGGTGCTGGCCCGCGCGGCGTCGGCCCCGGAGCGCGTCGCGGTGGTGGACGCCGACGGTGCCACCAGCTACGGCGAACTGGCCCGACGGGTGCACGCACTGGCGCGAACCCTCCGCGAGTCCGGTGTGGGCCGCGGCGACCTGGTCGGCGTGTTGTCCGGCCGGCGAGCCGCCGTGATCGTGGCGATGCTGGCGGCGCACACCGCCGGCGCGGCCTACGTGCCGCTCGACCCGGACTTCCCGGCCGCCCGCCTCGCGCACATCTGCACCGACGCCGGCCTCGCCGCGGTCCTGGTCGACCCGGCGTACGCCGGCCGGCTGCCGGCCGGGACGCCGGGCGCCCGCATCCCGCTCGGTGACCCGGGCGACGCCGCCGATGGCACGCCGGTCGCCTGCCACGACGACGATCTCGCGTACGTGCTCTACACCTCCGGGTCCACCGGCCGGCCCAAGGGCGTCGAGGTCACCCACGGCAACCTGGCCAACTTCCTCACCGCGATGGCGGACCGGCCCGGGTGCGCCGAAGACGACGTGCTGCTGGCCGTCACCACGGCCGGGTTCGACATCGCCGGCCTCGAACTGCTGCTGCCGCTCACCCAGGGCGCGACCGTCCACATCGCGCCGGCCGAGATCACCCGGGACGGCTTCGCGCTGGCCGGTCTGCTCGACAGCAGCGGCGCGACCATCGTTCAGGCCACACCGGCCACCTGGCAGATGCTGCTCGCCGCCGGCTGGAGCGGACGGGTACCCAGGCTGCTCTGCGGCGGAGAGGCGCTGAGCGCCGAGCTGGCGGCCGAGCTGCTCGACCGCTCCGGCGAGCTGTGGAACATGTACGGCCCGACCGAGACCACGATCTGGTCCTCGGCGCTGCGGGTACGCCGCGACCGGCCGATCACGGTCGGCACCCCGATCGCGAACACGACGTTCCACCTCGCCGGGCCGGACGGTGGCCCGGTCCCGTTCGGTGCCACCGGGGAACTGCTGATCGGCGGCGACGGCGTCGCCCGCGGCTATCGCGGCCGCCCCGAACTGAACGCCGAGCGTTTCGTCGAGCAGGACGGGCAGCGGCGCTACCGCACCGGAGACCTGGCGCGCTGGACCGAGAACGGCGAGATGCTGCTGGTCGGCCGCGCCGACCGGCAGATCAAGCTGCGCGGGCACCGGATCGAGCTCGGCGAGATCGAGGCGGCGATCCGGCGTACCGGTGTGACCGGCGAGGCGCGGGTGGTCCTGCGTGAAGAGCGGCCCGGGCATCCGCGTCTGGTCGCCTTCGTCGTCGCCGAGCCCGCAGCAGCCGCGACGGTCGCCGGGCGGATCGAGGAGTGGCTTCCGGCGTACATGATCCCGTCCCGGACCGTGCCGGTGACCGGCCTGCCGATGACCCCGAACGCCAAGATCGACGCGGCCCGGCTCGCCACCGGCTCCCTCGACGAACTGATCCGCGAGTTCGGCCGTGCCGAGAGACCGCGGGAGACCCGGCCGGACGACAGCGGCCGGTTGCCGGCCATCCTGCGGGAGCTGGCCGCGGAGATCGCCGGGGTGGCGCCGGAGGACATCCCGGTGGACCGGCCGCTCGGCGAGGCGGGCTTCGACTCGGTCGGTCTCACCCGGCTCGCGATGGCGGTCCGCACCCGCTTCGGCGTACCGGTCAGCCCCACGCTCTTCTACGCGCACCCCGCGCTCAGCTCGCTCGCGGCGCGGCTCGGCGCGGACCGCCCGGAGGTCTTCAGCGAGACCGAAGCCGAGCCCGGGCCGGCCCGGGCGGCGGCCACCGTCCGGGCGTCCGGGCCCGCAGTACCTCCGGAGGCCCTCGGCTACCCGCCCGTGGCGATCATCGGCGTCGGCGGCCGGCTGCCGGCCTCGGGGTCGCTGCACGAGTTCTGGACCCACCTCGCCGAGGGCCGCGACCTCACCGCGCCGTACCCGCTGGAGCGCGGCTTCTCCGCCCAGGTGTTCCCGGAACGCTTTCGCGGCTCGTTCGTGCGCGACGTCGACGCCTTCGACGCGGGACGGTTCCGGATCTCGCCGCGCGAGGCGGCCCAGATGGATCCGCAGCACCGGCTCCTCCTGCACGCCGCGGACGAGGCCCTGCTCGACGCCGGACTCGTGCCCGCGGCGCTGGCCGGCAGCCGTACCGGGGTGTTCGTCGGTCTCAGCGGCGCCGACTATCTGAGCCTGCTGGGCCCGGGCTCGCCGGAGATGGGCGATCACTTCCTGATCGGCAACGTCGCCTCGATCGCGGCCAACCGCATCTCCTACGTGTATGACCTGCACGGCCCCAGCGCGGTCTACGACACCGCCTGCTCCAGCTCCCTGGTGGCCATCCACCGCGCGGCCCGCGCTCTGCACCTCGGTGACTGCGAACTCGCCCTGGCCGGCGGCGCGAACCTGCTGCTGTCCCCGCACGGCTTCACCGGTCTGCGCCGCGCCGGAATGCTCAGCGCCGACGGGCGGTGCAAGACCTTCGACGAGCGCGCCGACGGCTACGGCCGGGGCGAGGGCGTGGTCCTGCTGGCGCTCAAACTGCTGGAGCGCGCGGTCGTCGACGGGGACCCGGTGCACGGCGTCCTGATCGGGTCGGCCGAGAACCACGGCGGACACACTCACTCGCTGACCGTGCCCAACCCGCAGGCCCAGCGCGACGTGCTGCTCGCGGCGCACCGGGCGGCGGCGGTGCCGCCCGACACCATCGGCTACATCGAGGCGCACGGCACCGGGACGCCACTCGGCGACCCGATCGAGGTGGACGCGCTGCGGGAGGCGTTCGGGCAGCTCTACCGCGACTGGGGGCGGCCGGTCGTGGAGGGGCGCACCGGGCTCGGCTCGGTCAAGACCAACATCGGCCATCTGGAGGCCGCCGCCGGTGTCGCCGGAGTGGTCAAGGTGCTGCTGAGCATGCGGCACCGCCTGATACCCGGCCTGGCCGGCCTGGACACCCCCAACCCGATGATCGACCTGGCCGGCAGCCCGTTCCGGCTCCAGGCCGAGGCACAGCCCTGGGAGCCGCAGGAGGGCGTACCGGCACGCGCCGGCGTCAGCTCCTTCGGCATGGGGGGCAGCAACGTACACGTCGTCGTGGCGGAAGCGGAGAAGGACTGATGGGTAACAGCACCGAGGACCGTGCCGCCCGGCTGATCGTCCTGTCGGCCGGCGGCCGCGACGGGCTCGACCGGTACCGGGCCGAGCTGGTCACCTGGCTGCGGGCGCACCCGGAGGCGGCGCTCGACCGGATCGAGAGCACCCTGCGCACCGGCCGCGAGGAACTGGTCGAACGGCTCGCCGTGGTCGTGACCGGCGTCGCCGAGCTGACCGAGCGGCTGCGCGACGGCACCGGGGTGGTCACCGGCACCGCCGTGCCGGCCACCGGCGAGCCCGTCCAGGCCGCGGATCTCCACGAGGCCGCCCGGCTCTGGGTCGCGGGTATCCCGGTCCGCTGGCCGGAGCAGGCGGGTCGGCGCCCGGCCCGGCTGTCGCTGCCGCAGCCGCCGCCGGTGACCCGCCGGTACTGGATCGCACCGCCGGCCGCCCTCACCGCCGACCCGGCCGAGCGGCTGCTCACCGGCGACGAGTTCTTCCTGCGCGACCACGCGCTGGGGGAGGTGCGCGTCCTGCCCGCCGTCGCGGCCCTGGAGTTCGCCGTCGACGCCGCCGCCCGCGCCGGGCACGGGCGCGCCACCGGCGTCGACAACGTCCTCTGGGCCCGGCCGGTCCTGTTCACCGGCGAACCGGTCCGGGTACGGCTGCGATTCGCGCCCGCCGCCGACGGTGTCGCCTACGAGCTGCGGCGCGTCGACGGCACCCCGGACGGCGAGCTGTGCTCGACCGGAACCCTGCGGTTCGGCGCCACCGCGTCGGCCCCGTCCCTCGACCTGGCCGCGATACGCACCCGCCTGCCACGGACCACCTCGGCCGACGACTGCTACGCGGTCTTCACCGCGCTCGGCGGCGGATACGGGCCGAGCCTGCGCGGGCTGCGATCCATGCGGTCCGTCCAGGGCGAGGCGCTGGCCGAGGTCGCCGTTCCCGACGCCGCGGACCTGCCGTTCGACGACTTCACCCTGCACCCGTCCCTGCTGGACGCCATGCTGCAGGCGGCGCTCTGGACCGCCGCCGACCCGTCCGCGCCCCGGCCCCGCGAACTGCCCTTCTCCATCGACCGGGTGGAGATCCTCGGGCCGCTGCCGCAACGCGGGTACGCCCATGCCGTCGCCACCGCGACCGGCCACGACATCGCACTCACCGACGCCGACGGCAGCATCGCCGTCCGTCTGCACGGCGTGGTCACCCGTGCCGTCAAGGATCCGGCCGACGCGGTGGACACCCACCTGCTGGCGCAGCGCTGGCAGGACGCCCCCGTTCGCCGCGGCGCCCCCGCCGCCGACCGCACGGTGATCCTGGGGACCGGTGAGGACGGGCCCTTGCCGAACTCCGGCCCGCTCGTGGTGGTCCGCCTCGGCGACGACGATCCGCTGCCCGGCCTGGTCCGGCTCTTCCGGACCTGGGCCGCGCAGCCGAAGCGGCAGCCGATCCGGGTACTGCACGTGTTCCGCCCGTCCGGTGCGGTCACCGACGCCCGCCTGCTGGCTCTGGACGGCATGGCGCGCAGTATCGCCAACGAGCACCCGGACTTCCGCGCCGCGGTGATCACGACCGATGGCGCCGACCTGCGGGGGGTCGCCGACGCCGAGGCCGCGGCGGACCACGAGTTCCGGGTCCGGTACACCGCCGCCGCCCGGCAGGTGGCCCGGTGGGAGCCGATCGTCCCCGCCCCCGTACCGGCGCCGCTGAGGCCTGCCGGGACCGTCCTGGTCACCGGCGGCGCCGGCGCGCTCGGCCGGCACCTCGTCAGCCACCTGGGCCCGTCGGCCCGGTACGTGCTCACCGGCCGCTCCGCCGACGCCGACCTGACCGCCCTGCGCGCCGCCGGGCTCGACGTCCACTACCTGCCCTGCGACCTGGGCGCGACCGGGGCGGCCGAGCGGCTGGTCGAGCGCATCCACCAGATGTTCGGCCCGTTGCACGGGGTGCTGCACCTGGCCGGGGTCACCCGTGACGCGTTCCTGCTGCGCAAGACCGACGAGGACATCGCCGCGGTGCTGGGGCCGAAGGTCGACGGCACTCTCGCACTGGACCGGGCCACGGCCGCGGACCCGCTCGACTTCTTCGTCTGCTTCTCCTCGATGTCCGGCGCGGGCAGCCCGGGCCAGGCCGACTACGCGTACGCGAACCGTTTCCTCGACGCGTTCGCGGCCTGGCGTCGCGGCAGCGACCGGCCCGGCCGCAGCCTCAGCGTGCTGTGGTCGCTGTGGGCCGACGGCGGCATCCGGATGGACGCCGACGACACCACCCAGGCCCGCATCGCCCGCCGCGCAGGGCTCCGGCCGCTGCCGACCGCGGACGCCCTGCGCGCCTGGGACCGGGCGCTGGGCCACGACGGCGATCACGTGCTCGTGGCACACGGCGAGCTGGATCGCATCCGCGGCCTGCTCGACGCGCCGGCGCCGGCGACGGGCCCGGCCCCGGTGCCGACGGCCGCCACCGGGCCGGACACCGCGGCCGCCGAGGACTTCCTGCGCGGCGTGCTCGCCGAGGTCCTCGAGTACCCGCCGGAGGACATCGAGGCGGACACCGCGTTCGAGCAGTACGGCATCGACTCGCTGTTGATCATGGAGCTGACCCGGCGGCTCGAGGACGACTTCGGATCACTGCCGAAGACCCTCTTCTTCGAGTACCAGGAACTGCGCGGGCTCGCCGGCTGGTTCGCGGAGCACCACGGCGACCGCCTCGCCGACCTCACACCGGCGTCGGCACCGGCACCGGCACCGGCACCGGCACCGGTACCGGCACCGGCACCGGCACCGGCACCGGTACCGGTACCGGCACCGGCACCGGCACCGGTACCGGCGCCGGTCGTCCCGCCGACCGTGGCGGCCGCACCGGAAGCCACCCCGAGCGGCGCCCCTCTCACGCCGCCCTCCGCGGACGCCCCGGAGCCCATCGCGATCATCGGCGTCGCCGCCCGGTTCGCCGAGTCCGACACCCTCGACGAGTTCTGGGCCAACCTGCGAGCCGGCCGCGACCTGATCACCGAGATTCCGCAGGACCGCTGGAACTGGCGCGACTACGACGAGGCCACTGCGGCGGACCGCGCCGCCGAGTACAGCCGGTGGGGCAGTTTTCTGCGCGGCATCGACCGGTTCGACCCGCTCTTCTTCGGTATCTCCCCGCGCGAGGCGGAGATCATCGACCCGCAGGAGCGGCTGTTCCTGCAGACCGCCTGGCACGCCATGGAGGACGCCGGGCTCACCCGGGCCGACCTGCGCGCTCGCCGCGTCGGTGTGTACGCCGGTGCCATGTACGGCCTCTACCAGCTCCACGAGGCCGCCGACGGCCGTATCGGCGCCTCGTCGCACGCGTCCATCGCCAACCGGGTCTCGTACACCCTGGGCGTGACCGGCCCCAGCCTGGGCGTGGACACCATGTGCTCCTCGTCGTTGACGGCCATTCACCTCGCCGTGCGTGACCTGCGTTCCGGTGAGGCCGACATGGCCCTCGCCGGGGGCGTCAACCTGCACGTCCACCCGTACAAGTACCGCTTCCTCGGCCAGGGCGGCTTCACCTCCAGCGACGGCCGTTGCCGTAGCTTCGGCGCGGACGGCGACGGCTACGTGCCCGGCGAGGGCGTCGGCGTGGTACTGCTCAAGCCCCTGTCGGCCGCCGTCCGCGACGGCGACCACGTCCACGGCGTCATCCTGGGCAGCTCCGTCAACCACGGCGGCAAAACCAATGGCTTCACCGTGCCCAACCCGGTCGCCCAGAGCGACCTCGTCGAGCGGGCACTGGCCGAGGCCGGGTTCGCCGCCGCCACACTCGGATACCTCGAGGCTCACGGCACCGGCACCGCGCTCGGCGACCCGGTGGAGATCCGGGCGCTGGCTCGCGCGCTGGGCGCCTCCGGCCTGCCCCGGGGCAGTCTGCCGATCGGCTCGGTGAAGTCCAACATCGGCCACCTCGAGTCGGCCTCCGGCATGGCCGGGCTCTGCAAGGTGCTCCTGCAGATGCGGCATGGGGAACTGGTGCCGTCGCTGCACGCCGATCCTGCCAACCCGAACATCGACTTCGACTCCACGCCGCTGCGGGTGCAGACCGAGGTGGCCCCGTGGCCGCGCCGGGACGGCCTGCCGCGCCGCGCCGGGATCAGCTCGTTCGGCGCGGGCGGGGCCAACGCCCACCTGGTCGTCGAGGAGTATGTCCCCGGGCCCGCGCCGGCCGCCGCACCGGGCCCCTGGCTCTTCCCGCTCTCCGCCCGCACCCCGGAGAGCCTGCGCGCGCTGGCCGGGCGGCTGGCCGACGCCGTGGAGAACCGCCTCGCCGACCGGCTCGCCGACGTGGCATACACGCTGCAGCACGGCCGCGAGGCCTGGGCCGACCGCATGGTGGTGCTCGCCTCCACGGCGGACCAGCTGGCCGATCGGCTGCGCGCGGGCGCCGGAACCGGCGTGTGGACGGGCAGCGTCCGCGGCCGTGGCGCCTCCCGCGCCACGCCACCGGCCACCACGGACCCGGCCGGCCTGGCCGCCGCCTGGACCCTCGGCGCGACCGTCGCCTGGCCCGGCACCGGGCGGCGGCTGCCCCTGCCCGGCTACCCGTTCGAGGAGCTGCGCTGCTGGCTCACCGAACAGATCTGGGCGCCGCCGCCGGCGGCCGGACCGGCCACGCATCCGCTGCTGGACGAGATCGAGCCGGCCGGCAGCGTGGACGGCCTGACCTACCGCACCGCCTTCTCCGCCGCGCACCCGCTGATCGACGGGCACCGCGTCGGCGACATGCGCCTGCTTCCCGCCGCGGCGGTCCTGGAGATGGCCCGGGCCGCCGCCGCGAACGCCGGGTACCCGGTGCCGGTCCGGCTGCGCGACGTCCGGTGGCTGCGTCCGCTCGTGGTCACCGAGGCCACGGCCTCCGCCCGGACCCGGCTGCGCCGCGACGGCGCCGGCCTGGCCTTCGCGCTGCTCGGCGACACCGGCGACCGGCTGGCCGAGGGCGTTGTCGAGGCATTGACCGACGACGTGCCGGAGCCCGTACCGGTCGAGCTGCTCCGCGCCGCCCTGCCGCACCGGCACGACGGCGCGGACGTCTACGCCGACCTGGCCGGAGCCGGCCTGGTGTACGGCCCGGCGATGCGCACCGTCGAATGGATCGCCGCCGGCGACGGGGAGGCGCTGGCGAGTCTGCGCGTGCCTGCCGAAGCCGCCCGGTTCGCCGGCTGCGCGCTGCCACCCGCGCTGATCGACGGTGCCCTGCACACGTTCGCGGTGCTGCGCGACCGTGCCGGCGGACCGGCGATGGTGCCCTTCGCGCTCGCCGCCGCCGAGGTGTTCGGGACGCTGCCCGAGCAGGTGTACGCCCATGTGCGCGCCGTCGGCCCGGACCGGTACGACCTGACCCTGACCGACCCGGCCGGCACCGTTCGCGTACGGCTGCGCGACCTGTCCCTGCGTCCGGCTCCCGCACCGCGGACGGCCGGCGCCGGGCCCGCCGTGACCGGGCGAGCGGTGGACGACCTGATGTACCTGCCCCGCTGGTCACCGGCGCCGGCCGAGCCGTTGGCCGCGCCCGGCTCGGACACCTGGCTGATCCGGCCGTCGTCCGCCGCGCCGCTCGCTGCCGCCCTCGCCAGCCGGCTCGGCGGTTCCGTCACCGAGATCGAGCCCGAGCACTTCACCGCACCGGCCGGGCGCCCCGGCCACGTGATCGTGCTCTCCGGCCCGGCGCACGGGCGCACCGACGACCCTGCCGCCCTCGACCTCGCGCAGGAGCGCGGCGTGCTGGCCCTGTTCCGCGTCGCCAAGGCGCTGCAACGGTCCGGCGCACCGGTACAGCTGACGGTGGTCACCGAGGACGCACTCAGCACCGGCACCGAGCCGGTCCGCAACCCGTACGCGGCCGGTCTGCACGGGCTGGCCCTGTCCCTGGCCCAGGAGCATCCGCGCTGGCGGGTGGCCGTGGTCGACCGCTCCTCGGCCGACCCGGTCTCCGCGGACGTCCTCGACGTGCCGGCCGGCGGCCCGTACGCCCTGCGCGCCGGTGTCCTGTACCGCAGAAGTCTGGTCCCCGCCGCCGCCACGACGACGACGCGCGAGCCGATACGCCACGGCGGGGTCTACCTGATCCTCGGCGGTGCCGGAGGACTCGGCCTGGAGCTCACCGAGTGGTTGGTCCGCGGCTACCGGGCCAAGGTCGTGCTGGTGGGACGCAGTGAACTCGACGCCGACCGCCGCGACCGGCTGCGCCGTCTCGACCCGGCCGGTGAGCTCATCTCGTATCGGCGGGCCGACGCCACCGACCCGGCGGCGCTGGGCGACGTGGTCACGGCGGTCCGGGCCGAGCACGGCGCGCTGCACGGAGTCGTGCACGCCACCATCGTGCTGCGCGACCAGACCGTCGCCACGATGACCGAGGACACCTTCCGGTCCGTGCTCGACGCCAAGACCCGTACGTCGGTGGCGCTGCACCGCGCCCTGGGCACCGCCGACGGGCTCGACTTCGTCCTGTTCTTCTCCTCGGCGGTGGCCCTGTCGGGCAGCGCCGGGCAGGCCAACTACGCCGCCGGATCGACGTTCGAGGACGCCTTCGCACACCATCTCGACGACGTGCTGGCCGCCCGCTCGGCCGTCATCAACTGGGGCTACTGGGGCACTGTCGGCATCGTCGCCGACGACCGGCACCGCGAGCGCCTGGCCCGGACCGGGATCCACTCGATCACCCCGGCCGAGGGCATGGCAGCCGTGCACGACGTGCTGGGCCGTACCGATCGGCAGGTCGTGGTGATCAAGGCGACCGCCGAGGTGCTCGCTGCCGCCGGAGTCGAACGGACCGCCGCCGAGCAGGCCGGCGACGAGCTGGCACCCTCGGCGGCAGCGCTGCCGCCGGTCGCCCGTCTGTTGACCGAGAGCGACCAGGCGCGTCTGGACGAGGTCGTGCTCGGCTGGCTCTGGGGACTGTTCCGGGGCGAAGGGGTGTTCCGGACCGGCGGTGAACGGTGGACCGCCGACGAGCTGCGGCGGCGTCTGCGGATCGCCGACGGTCAGTCCCGGCTCTTCGCCGAACTGCTGCGCGTGCTCACCGTCGCCGGATTCCTGCACGACGACGGCACCGCGCTGACCACCACGGCCCGCCCGGCCCCCGCCGACCCGGAGAACGAACTGGTCGTGCTCTGCGAAGGGCAACCCGCGCTGAACCGCATCGACCGGCTGCTGAGGCCCTGCATGCACCACCTGTTCGGGGTGCTCCGTGGCACCGTCCGCGCGACCGAGGTGATGTTCCCCGGCGGGTCGACGGAGCTGGTGGAGGGCGCGTACCGGGGCAGCCCGGTGGTCGACCGCGCCAACGAACTCGTGGTCGCCGCCGTGCTGGACCGGGTGGGCCGGCCCGGCGGGCCGGTCACGGTCGTCGAGGTCGGCGCCGGAACCGGCGGGACCACCGCGAGCCTGCTGCCCGCCCTGGCCGCGACCGGCGCGGAACTGACGTACGTCTACACCGACATCTCGCCCGCCTTCCTGCAGCACGGCCGACAGCGGTTCGCCGAGCGCTACCCGACGGTCCGCTTCCAGCAGCTCGACATCTCGGGCGACCCACTCGCGCAGGGCTTCCCTCACGGCGGCGCGGACATCGTGGTCGCGGCGAACGTCCTGCACGCCACCCCGGACCTGCCGCACACCCTGCGCGCGGTCGCGACGCTGCTCAAACCCGGCGGGCAACTGGTGCTCAACGAGGCCACCAGCAACGTCGTCACCGCCACGCTCACCTTCGGCCTGCTCGACGGCTGGTGGCTGCACCGCGACACCGGCCTGCGCCTGCCCGGTTCGCCGCTGCTGTCCGGCCCCGGCTGGCGCACCGCGCTCGACCTGGCCGGATTCGCCCGCAGCCGGGCGTTCCCCGCCGACGAGGGGCTCACCCAGCACGTCGTCGTCGCGGAGACCGGCCAGGCCGGGCCGGCGCCCGTCGCCGCACCCACGGCGGAGCCGGCGCCGGCACCCGCGGCCGAACCGGCGTCCGGGCCGCATGCCGGCGGCGAGGACCGGCTCGTCGAGGCCGCCCGCGACTATGTCAAGGACGCGTTCGTCCAGGTGCTCCAGGTGCCCCGGGACCGGCTGTGGCTGGACGAGACCTACGAGAACTTCGGGGTCGACTCACTCACCGTGCCCCGCATCGCCGACCTGCTCGCCGAGCGCATGGGCGACCTGCCGGCCACTCTGCTGTTCGAACACCCGACCATCCGCGAGGTCGCCGACCACCTGGTCGAGCGGTATCCGGACAGGGTGCGGGCCCTGGTGCCCGACCAGCCCCGGTCCGCGCCGGCCCAGGTCACCGAGCGTGCCGGACGGCCGGTGGAGACGGCGACGGCCGCGGACACCCGGATCGCCGTCATCGGCGTCGCCGGCCGGTACCCGCTCGCCGACGACGTCGACGCGTTCTGGACCAATCTGCGAACCGGGCGGGACTGCATCCGCGAGGTGCCGGCCGAGCGCTGGGATCCGCGGGCGGCGCCCGAGGCGAACGGCACACCGGTCAGCCGGTGGGGTGGCTTCCTCGACCGCATCGACGAGTTCGACCCACGGTTCTTCCAGATGTCGATGCACGAGGCGGAGCTGACCGACCCGCAGGAGCGGCTGTTCCTGCAGACCGCCTGGCACACCCTCGAGGACGCCGGCTACCCCCGGACCCGGCTCCGGGGCAGCCGGGTCGGCGTCTACGTCGGCGTCATGTACGGCCACTACCAGCTCTTCGAGGACGAGCGCGGCCTGGCCGGCGGGATGGGCTACGCGTCGATCGCCAACCGGGTCTCGTACGCGCTCGACCTGCACGGCCCGAGCCTGGCGGTCGACACCATGTGCTCGTCGTCGCTGACCGCCATCCACCTGGCCTGCGAAGCGCTGGCCTCCGGAAGCGCGGACTACGCGCTCGCCGGTGGCGTCAACCTCACCCCGCACCCCCGCAAGTACCGGCAGCTCGCGGCCGGCGGGTTCACCGGCGAGACCGGCCGGTGCCGCAGCTTCGCGGCCGACGGCGACGGCATGGTCCCCGGCGAGGGCGTCGGCGCGGTCCTGCTCAAGCCGCTGGCCGCGGCCGAGCGCGACGGTGACCGCATCCTCGGCGTGATCCTCGGCAGCGCGGTCAACCACGGCGGCAAGACCGGCGGATACGCGGTTCCCAGCCCCGGCGCCCAGAGCGAGGTCATCACCAGCGCCCTGCGTGCCGCCGGCGTCGAACCGGCCGGCGTGTCCTACGTGGAGGCGCACGGCACCGGCACGGCGCTGGGTGACCCGGCCGAGATCGCCGGACTGGTCCGGGCGTTCGGCGACCGTCCGGCCGGCTCGATCGCCATCGGCTCGGTGAAGTCGTCCATCGGACACCTGGAGTCGGCGGCGGGCATCGCCGCCCTCACCAAGGTGCTGTTGCAGATGCGCGCCGGGGAGCTGACGCCGTCACTGCACGCCGAACACCTGAACCCGGCCGTCGACTGGGCGAACGTCCCGTTCCGCGTCCAGCGGGAGGCGGCGCCGTGGACCGGCCCGCAACCGTTGCGCGCCGGCGTCAGCGCCTTCGGCGCCGGCGGCTCCAACGCCCACCTGGTCGTCGAGCGGTACCGGGCCGAGCCGCGGCCCCGCGTCGTGCCGGTGCCGGCCGTGTTCCCCTTCTCCGGGCGCGACGCGCAGGCGCTGCGCCGGGTCGTCGAGCGGATGCTGAGCCGCCTGCGCGGCGAGCCGGGCGCAGCCGGCCTGGCGGAGATCGCCGCGGCCGCCGGGGTGCCGGTCGGCGCCGTCGACGAGCCGCTCGACGAACTCGGCCTGGACCCCGCCACGATCATGCGGCTGGCCGGGCGGGACACCGTCCTGCGCCCCGGCGCCGTGCACAGCGGATCGACCCTGCGACAGCTCGCCGCGGCCCTGCCGGACGCGGCGGACATCGACCTCGGCCGCCTGTCCCACACGCTGCAGACCGGGCGTGAGGCGATGGCACACCGGCTCGCCGTGGTCGCCCACCGGACGGACGAGCTGATCGACCAGCTCGACGCCTTCCTCGCCGGGCGGCCCGCGGGCTGGACCGGCGCGGTGACCACGGAGCCGGGCGCCCCGGTCGCGCCGAGCGCGGACCCGCGCGACAACGCCCGCCGCTGGGTGCACGGCGAGGTGATCGACTGGGCGGGCACGCCCGGCAGCGCGCCGGAACCGCTGTCACTGCCCGGCTACCCGTTCGAGCCGGTCCGCTGCTGGATCCGTTCCGCAGCCCGGCCGGCCGCCACGGCGGTGTCCACCCGGCCGGCCGGCTCCTCCGGCCCCGCGCTGACCACCGTGCTGCGGCTGGTCAGCGGGGTCAGTGGCTACCCGGTGACAGACCTGGACCCGGCCGCCTCGTTCCACGACCACGGTCTGGACTCGCTGGCGTTGCTGAGGCTGGCCGGTGACGTCTCCGCGACGTTCGAGGTACCGGTCGGCCCGGACCAGTTGCTGGCCACCCCGACGGCCGCGTCCCTGGCCGACTGGCTCACCCGCGAACACCCGCGGGACGTGCCCGCACGACCCGCCACGCCGGAACCGGACGACCCGGTGGTGATCGTCGGCATGGCCGGGACGCTGCCCGGCTCCGCCGACCTGGACGAGTTCTGGGCCGCCCTGGAACGCGGCGGCGACCTGTTCACCGAGGTACCGGCCGACCGGTGGGACGCACAGGAACATCACGGCGACCCGGCCGCGCACCCGGAACGCACCCGGGTGACCCGGGCCGGCTTCATCGGCGGCGTCGACCGGTTCGACCCGCTGTTCTTCGGCATCTCCCCGCGCGAAGCCCGCTGGATGGACCCGCGGCAGCGGCTGCTGATGCGTACGGTGTGGGCCGCGCTGGAGGACGCGGGCATGGACCCGGGTGACCTGGCAGGCAGCGACACCGGGCTCTTCGTCGGCGTCGGCTCCTGCGAGTACGCCGAACTCATCCAGCGCTCCGGCGCACCCACCGACGCCTACTCGTCGACCGGCCTGGCCCCGTCGATGCTGGCCAACCGCATCTCGTACCAGCTCGACCTGCACGGTCCCAGCGAACCCGTGGACACCGCCTGCTCCAGCTCGCTCGTCGCGCTGCACCGGGCGGCGGAGGCGCTGCGCCTCGGGCGGTGCGGCACCGTCATCGTCGGCGGCGTCAGCCTGATGCTCTCCCCGGTCACCTTCGCCTCACTGGAACGCGCGGGGATGCTCAGCCCGGACGGCGTGGGGCGGGCCTTCGACGCCGACGCGGCCGGCTACGTACGCGGCGAGGGGGTCGGGGCCGTCGTCCTCAAGAGGCTCAGCCGGGCACGCGCCGACGGCAACCCGGTCCTGGCCGTACTGCGCGGCACCGCGGTCAACCACGGAGGCCGCGCCAACTCGCTGACCGCGCCGAACCCGCGGGCACAGGCCGACGTGATCCGGCAGGCCCACCGGGAGGCGGCGGTCGACCCGGCGACGATCGGCTACCTGGAGACCCACGGCACCGGCACGGTCATCGGCGACCCCGCGGAGACCAACGGGCTGCGCGAGGCCTTCGCCGACCTCTACCAGGACTGGGGCCACGACGCGCCGGCCCGGCCGCACTGCGCGCTCGGCGCGCTGAAGAACACCATCGGCCATCTCGAACCGGCCGCCGGCATCGCCGCGGTGCTGCGCGTTCTGCTGTCGATGCGGCACGGCCGGATCAGCGGCGACCCGCACGGACCGCGGCCGAACCCGCATCTGGGGCTGGAGGGCACCCCGTTCGACATCGCGACCGGGCCGCGGGAGTGGGCGCCCCCCGCACCCGGGGTGCCACGCCGGGCCGGGGTGAGCGCCTTCGGGTACGGCGGAGCCAACGCGCACGTCGTACTCGAGGAGTACCCGGCCGAGGAGCCGGTTCCGGCGCCGGGACCGGTCGTGTTCGTCCTGTCCGCCCGGGACCCCGAGCGGCTGCGGGCGTACGCGCGGTCCTTCGCCGACCGGCCCGACCGCTGGGCGCACGACCTGGCGGGCACCGCGTACACGTTGCAGGTCGGGCGTGGGGGTTACCCCGAGCGGCTGGCGTTCGTCACCGGCTCCGCCGAGCACGCCGTCGCCACGCTGCGGCGTTTCCTCGCCGGTGACACCGCGGGCATGCACACCGGGCGCGTCGAGCGGGACACGGACCGCACTTGGTACGAAGGCCTCGGCGACGACGAGACCGCAGCCGCCTGGGCCCGGGGCGCGCAGGTGGACTGGCATCGCCGGTGGGCCGCCCCGCCGCGCCGGCGGTCGTTGCCGACCTATCCGTTCGCGCAGGAACGGCACTGGTTCACCGATGGGACGCCTGCCCGGCCGGTCAGCTGCTTCACGGCGACCTGGCAGGACGAGCCGGTCGCGGCGCCCGGCGAGCACCCGGGCCGTGTGCTGGTCCTGGGCGATCTGCCGGTGCCCGGCGCGGTGCACGTCCGCGCCGGCACGGAGTACCGCGACGAGGGCTCGGTGATCACCATCCGGCCCGGCGAGCAGGACGACTACGCGCGGCTGCTCGCCGAGACGCCGGCCCGGATCGTCCACCAGTGGCCGCTGCTCGCACCCGGCCGCGACGACCTGGGGATCGAGGCGATGTTCCGGATCGCGAAGGAGCTGTCGGCCGACGGCGCCCTTGCCCCGGTCCGGATCCAGGCGCTGGTGCCGGAGGACGCGCTCGCCGAGGCGTGGGGCGGGTTCGACGCGTCGTTGCGGGCCGCGCTGCCAGGGACGACGTTCGGCGTCGTCCGGGTCGACGGTGCGGTCGGCACCTCCGAGCTGCTCGCCGAGATCGCTGCGCACCGGCTGTCGGGCCCGGCCGTGCGGCTGTCGGCGTCGGGCCGGACGGTGCGGGTGCTCAGCGAGATCCCCGCCCGTCCGGTGCTGCCCTCCCCGCTGCGCGAGGGCGGCGTCCACCTGATCACCGGTGGCCTCGGCGGGCTGGGTGTGCTGCTGGCCCGAACGCTGCTGTCACGTGGCGCCCGGGTGGCGCTGACCGGCCGCTCGCCGGCTGCCGAGCGGGCCGGGCAGCTGGCGGAGCTGCGCGCACACGGGACCGTCGAGTACTACCAGGCGGCAGTGGAGGACCGCGACGCCATGACCCGCGTCGTGGCCGAGGTGATCGCCGGCCTGGGCCGCCTCGACGGGGTGTTCCACCTGGCCGGCACCGCGTCGCGCAACCCGCTTCCCGGCAAGGAGGTCGACGAGCTGCGGGCGCACCTGCGCGCCCGGATCACCGGCACCAGGGTTCTCGACGAGGTCACCCGCGACCTGCCGCTGGACCTGTTCGTGCTCTATTCCTCGCTGGCCGGGCAGCTCGGTGACTACGGCCTGGTGGACTACGCGGTCGGTGCTCGCTACCTCGACGGGTTCGCGGACTTCCGGGAGCGCGAGCGTCTCGCCGGCCGCCGGCACGGCCGTACCGTGTCGGTGGACTGGCCGATGTGGCGCGCCGGCGGCATGCACGTGGACTCCGAGGACGAGCGCCGCTACCTGGCCGGCACCGGCTTCCGCTACCTGGAGGCGGCCGAGGGCGAGCAGGTGCTCGACCTGGCGCTGCGCCTGGACCGCCCGCAGGTGGCCGTCCTGCCCGGTGACCCGGCCCGGATGCGCGATCTGGTCGCGGGGATGCGCCTGCGCGGTGACGGCGTGCCGCCCCTCCCGGCGCCGCCGCCGACTCCCGCGCCGGCCGTCGCCGTCTCCCCGGAACTGGCCACGCAGCTCCGGGAGCTGATCGGCGAGATCCTCGGGATCACCCCGTCCGCTCTCGACCCGGACGCCGGCTTCGGCGAGTACGGCCTGGACTCCTTCGGCCTGCAGAACCTGGCCGCGGCGCTGGCCACCCGCTACGACGTGACCGTGCCGACGACGACGCTGTTCGGTGCCAACACGATCACCAAGCTCGCCGCGCACCTGGCGGCCGAGCTGCCCCCGGCCCCGGTCGCCGCGCAGGCCGATCCCGGCCCCGTGTCGTCCGAGGCCGCGCCAGTACCGTCCGAGGCCGCGCCAGTACCGTCCGAGCCCGCGCCAGCACCGTCCGAGCCCGCGCCCACACCGGTGTCCGCGCCGCACGGCGTGCCCGTGCCCGCGAGCGGCTCGTCGTCCGCCGCTGCGGCCGGCCACGAGCCGATCGCGATCACCGGCCTGGCCGGGCGGCTGCCCGGCGCGGACGACCTCGCCTCGTTCTGGCAGCACCTCGCGGACGGCCGGGACCTGATCACCGAGACGCCCGCCGACCGATGGGACTGGCGGGAGGTCGCCCGCCGCTTCGGCGGGACCGCTCGCTGGGGTGGCTTCCTGACTGACGTGGACCGCTTCGATCCGCTGTTCTTCCGCATCTCACCGGCCGAGGCGCAGGCCATGGACCCGCAGCACCGCCTCTTCCTGGAGCACACCTGGGCCGCGCTGGAGGACGCCGGGTGCCGTCCGGACCGGCTCGCGGGCGGCCGGGTGTGCGTCTTCGCCGGGGTGCAGTTCACCGACTACGAGTCGATGGTGCTCCGCGGCGAGCACGTCAACGCTCACGCAGGCACCGGTCTGGCCCGCACCATGCTGGCCAACCGCATCTCGTACCTGCTCGATCTGCGTGGTCCGAGCGAGAGCATCGACACCGCCTGCTCCAGCTCGCTGGTCGCCCTGCACCGTGCCGTGCGATCGCTGCGCGCGGGGGAGAGCGACCTGGCCATCGCCGGCGGGGTGAGCCTCGTGCTGTCCCCGCAGACCGTGGTCGCCGGCAACCAGCTCGGCGTGCTCGCGCCCGACGGCCGGTGCAAGGCGCTCGACGAGCGGGCCGACGGATACGTCAAGGGCGAGGGCGTCGGCGTCGTCGTGCTCAAGACGCTGTCGCGGGCCCTCGCCGACGGCGACCGGGTGCACGCGGTCATTCGCGGCAGCGCGGTCAACCACGGTGGCCGCGCGTCGTCGCTCACCTCACCGAACCCGCTGGCCCAGGCGAACCTGCTGGTCGAGGCATACCGGGACGCGGACGTGCCGATCGAGACGGTGTCCTACGTCGAGCTGCACGGCACCGGCACCGCCCTGGGGGACCCGGTCGAGATCGACGGCCTGACCCGTGCCCATCGCACGCTGGCCGCCGGGCCCCCGGTCACCTGCGGCATCGGTACGGTCAAGAGCAACATCGGGCACCTGGAGCCCGCCGCGGGCATAGCCGGCGTGATCAAGGTGGTGCTGGCGATGCGGCACCGGCAGTTGCCGCCGACCCTGCACCTGTCCCGGCTCAACCCGCTGATCGAGCTGGACGGCACCCCGTTCGAGCCGGTCCGCGAGACCCGGCCGTGGGCGCCGAGCGACGCCGACGGTACGCCCGTGCCGCTGCGCGCCGGGGTCAGCTCGTTCGGCTTCGGCGGGGTCAACGCCCATGTCGTGCTGGAGGAGCCGCCCACGAGGTCCGAGCCGGTGGAGCCGGCCGGGCCGGAGATCTTCCTGCTGTCGGCGCGGGACGAGGCCGCCCTGCACCGGTATGCCCGGGCACACTGGGCATTCCTCGGCGACCAGCAGCCCGCGCTCTCCTCACTTGCCCACACCTCGCAGGTGGGCCGGGTTCCGATGCCGGTGCGCCTGGCGCTGGTCGTCACGTCCGTGGCCGAACTGCGGGGCCGGCTGGCCGCCTTCCTGGCCGGTGACGTCGAGGCGACCACCGTGACCGGCGACCACGACTGGCTCACCGAGCCGGAGGGCGTCAGCTACCTGAACCGGCTGGCCCGGGAGGGGCGGCTCGACCGGATCGCCCGGCTCTGGCAGGAGGGCGCGGCCGTCGACTGGGCCGCGCTGCGCACCGACCGGCCCGCCCTGACATCCATGCCGACATACCCGTTCGCACGGGAACGGCACTGGCTGGCGAGCCCATCCGCCGAGCCGCCGGAGGAGGACGCGCGACGCCTGCTGGCCAAGGTGTGGGAACCGGTGCCGGCCGCCTCCGGGCCGGTGCCGCACGCGCCGTTGGTCCTGGTCCGGGCCGAGACAGAGGCGCTGGCGACGGCGGCGTTCGGTGACGCCGCCCGGGTGGTCCGCCTGGATGACACGGACGAGGACACCGGTCTGCGGGCCGCCGCGTCGGTCGGCCGGGCGCCGGTCGTGATCGACCTCGTCGACCTGTCCGCGGTGCCGGTGTCCGACGTACGCGTCGACTGGGCACGCATCGTGCTGGCCCGCGAGCTGATCGCGGCGAACCGGACCGCAGGCTTCGCGTATCTGCACGTGACCCGGGGACTGGTGTCCTTCCGCGCGCACAGCCCGACGCTGCGAGGAGCGGCGTTCGCGGGGCTGGTCCGGATGCTCTCCGCCGAGTACCGCGGGGTGTTCGCCCGTACCGTCGATGTCGACGTCATGGACCCGGACGCGCTGCGGGACGTGGTCGCCGCGGAGCTGGCGGCGACCGACCCGGTCACCGAGGTGTGCGTGCGGGACGGCGCCCGGTACACGCCGGCCCTGCGCCCCGCCGGCAACGCCCCGGCGGCCGCCCGCTGGTCGGACGATCTGGCCGGTCAGCCGGTGGTGATCACTGGTGGGACCGGCGCGCTCGGCCGCCTGCTGGCCGCCGAGCTCGTCGAGCGGGGAGCGGACCGGCTGGTACTGCTCGGGCACACCCCGCTGCCCGCCCGCGCGAACTGGGCGGAGATGATGTCCGCGCCCGACACCGATCCGGCGTTGGCGGCCCGGCTGCGCGACCTCACCGCGCTCGAACGCCCCGGGGTGCGCCTGGTGATCGAGAGCATCCCGCTGGAGCGTGCCCGGGAGGTGCTGGACCGGATCCGGAAGGAGTGGGGACCGATCGCCGGGATCGTGCACTGCGCCGGCCTCGGCGTGATGACCGACCCGGCCTTCATCGGAAAACGCACCGCCGACATGCGGCGGGTGCTGGAACCGAAGACCACCGGCCTGCAGGCGCTCCTGGACGCGTGCGCGGACGACCCCCTGCGCTTCGTGGTGCTGTACTCGTCGGTCGCCGGTCAGGTGCCCGCGCTGGCGGCCGGGATGAGCGACTACGCGCTGGCCAACTCGGTGCTGGACCGGGTGGCCGAGTACCGGAGCGCCACCGGCGCCGCCACGCCGGTCTTCCGGTCGGTGCAGTGGCCGAGCTGGCAGGCGGCCGGCATGCCGGAGGCGGACACCCCGGCGTACCGGGACCTGGGGCTGCGGACGCTGCGCCCGCAGGACGGCGTGGCGCTGCTGGACGCGGCGCTGGCCGCGCCCGAACCGGTCGTGCTGCCGTGCCTGGTGGACCCCGCCCGGTTCGACGCCCGCGCCCTCCTGGCGGTCGCCGCGCCCGAGGCCCCCGCGCCCGCCGAGCCCGAGGCCCCCGCGCCGGTCGCCGCCGCAACCGCGCCCACGCCGTACGGGACCCGGACCGGTGACGCCGTACGCAGGCTCACCGAGGTCTTCGAGGCGACGTTGCGTCTGGACGCCGCGCAGATCCGGCCCGACGCCGACTTCGCCGACCTCGGTGTGGACTCCATCATGATCGCCCAACTGCTCGCCGCGCTGGAACGTGACCTCGGGGTGGTCGCCGAACCTTCGGCGCTGCTGGAGAACCCGACCATCGCCCAGCTCGCCGCCGCCCTCGACGACCGCCTGCGGGAGCAGCCGGTGCCCGAGAGGCCGGAGCCGGTGCGCACCCCGGAGCCGATGCGCCCGCCGGAGCCGCAACCCGCTCGGGTGACCGAGCCCGAGGGGGGGATCGCGGTGGTGGGCATCGCCGCCCACTTCCCCGGAGCACCCGACCACGCCGCGTTCTGGCGCAACCTGGCCGGCGGCGTGGACTCGGTGACCGAGGTGCCGCCGTCGCGCTGGGATGCCGATCGCTTCTGGCATCCCGCCCCGCAGCCCGGCAGGACCGTCAGCAAGTGGGGCGGCTTCCTGGACGGCATCGAGGACTTCGACCCGGACTTCTTCCGGCTCGACCCGGCCGGGGCCGCCCACGTCGACCCGCTGGTGCGGCAGTTCCTGGAGGCCGGAGCGGAGTGCCTGGCCGACGCGGGCCTGACGCCCGCCGATGTGGCCGGTCGCCGGGTCGGGGTCTTCGCCGGCGCCCGGGCGGCGAACTTCGGCGCGCACCATGCCGCCGCGACGACCCACTCGATCAGCGGGATGGCGCAGAACTTCATCGCCGCCCACCTCTCGCACTACCTCGACGTGCGCGGCCCCGCCGTGGTGGTCGACAGCGCCTGCTCCTCGGCACTGGTCGCCGTGCACCTGGCCGCGCAGAGCCTGCGCACCGGCGAGTCCGACCTGGTGATCGCCGGCGGTGTCGAGATCCTGCTCGACGAGGTGCCGTTCGTCGGCATGAGCGGCGCCGGGGCGCTGTCGCCCAGCGGCCGGTGCCACACCTTCGACGAGCGCGCCGACGGCATCGTCCTCGGCGAGGGCGTCGGCGCCCTGCTGCTCAAGCGGGTGGCGGACGCGATCCGCGACGGCGACCGGGTGTACGCGGTGATCGAGGGCAGCGCCGTCAACAACGACGGCCGCACCATGGGTATCACCACGCCGAACCCGAGGGCGCAGCGCGAGGTCGTCGAGTCCGCACTCGCCGCGGCCGGGGTGTCACCGGCGCAGCTCGGTTACGTCGAGGCGCACGGCACCGGCACCATGATCGGCGACCCGATGGAGCTGAAGGCGCTCACCGAGGTCCTGCGCGGCGCCACCGACGAGGTCGGGTTCTGCGGTGTGGGCAGCGTGAAGACCAACATCGGGCACACGCTCAGCGCGGCCGGGATCGCCGGCCTGATCAAGGTGGTGCTGTCGGTGCACCACGGGCAACTGCCGCCGACCCTGCACTGCGCGACGCTCAACCGGCGCTTCGAGTTCGACCGGTCGCCGCTGTTCCCGGTCCGCGAGCTGCGGGACTTCACCGGGCGGGACGGCGTGCGCCGGGCCGGGGTCAGCTCGTTCGGCTTCGGCGGCACGAACGCGCACATGGTGGTGCGTCAGGCCCCGGACGGCTACGTCCCGCGGCGTGAACCGCTGGACCCGCCACGGTACCGACGGCGCCGGTTCTGGTTCGACGTGCCGGCGCCGGCCTCCGCCGAAGGCAACGGGCGCCACGACGGCCCGACGCCGCCGGCGCCGTTCTTCCAGATCCAGTTCTGATGCGCGGGGAAGAGAACCTGATGGACTCCTTGGACGGGCTGACCTGTACCGTCGTGATCCGGGGCAGCGACCCCGTGCTGCGCGACCACCGTGTGCACGGCACCCGGATCCTGCCCGGTGTGTCGTTCCTCGACATCATCCTGCGGGTGGTGCGAGCCCGGGGCGCCGATCCCGGCGGTGTCGAGCTGCGCCGTGTGCTGTTCCGCAACCCGGTCGCCGCCGGGCCGGACTTCGACACCGAGCTGACGCTGCGCTTCACACGCGAAGACGGGCACTTCCGGGTGTCGGTCACCGGCACCCGCCGCCCCTCCGGTCAGAGCGAACCGGTCCTGGACTGCCGGCTGTACCTGGGCCTGCCGTTCCCGCGTCGCCGACGGGACCTGGAGGCCCTGCGCGCCGCACGGCGGACCGTCGACATGGCCGACCTGTACACGACGGTCCGCGCGACCGGCATCGAGCACGGCGAGTTCATGCGGGCCCTCGGCACCCTGCACGCCGGGCCGGACGAACTGCTCGCGGACCTCTCGCTGAGCGCCCAGGCCGCCGAGTACGCCGAGTACTTCCACCTGCATCCCGCCGCGCTGGACTCCGCGACGCTGCTGCCCACCCAGTTCGCCGGGGCCGTGCCGGACGACGAGGCACGCCCGTACATACCGATGCTGATCGAATCGGTCCGGGCCGCAGGACCGCTGGGCTCGCGGACCCTGGTGCACGCCACCCCGCCGCGCCCGGCCGGGCCCGACGGCGACCTGACCACGTGTGACCTGGAGTTCCACGCCCCGGACGGGACCGTCGTCGCCTGGCTGCACGGCCTGACCTCCAAGCGGATCCGGGACGCCGCGTCGATCACCCGCCTCGAGGCACGCCCCCCGGCGGCGCAGGACGCCGACCGGATCGTGCGCGAGCTGATCGAGGCGAGGACCGGCCACGCCGGCTTCGACGAGACGGCCGGATTCTACGAGCTCGGCCTGGACTCGACGGCGTTGCTGGGCATCGCCGCCGACCTGGAACGGGTCTTCGGCACCGACTTCTCCCCGACCCTGCTGTTCGAGCACAACACGTTCACCCTGCTGGCCGAACACCTGCGACAGTACGAGGCCGTGGCGGCCCCGCCCGCGCAACCGGCGACCGAGACGACCGCCGAGACCGAGGTGGCCGCCGAGGCGGTGTGGTTCGAGACGTCCTGGCACACGGCCGCGCTGCCGCCCGGAGCGCCCGCGGCGCACTGGGTCACGGCCGGCCCGCACACCCGGGCGGACTGGCCGTCCGCGCTCGCGGACACCGCCGCGACCGGTGTGCTGTGGCAGCCCGCCGATCCGGCCGACCTCATCGGTGAGGCGGCCGCGCTGAGCGAGTTCCTGGCGGCCGCGATCCGCGCGGGGCGGAGCACCCTGCGGCTGGTCTGCCACGTCCAGGACGACGACGCGCCGGTCACCGCTGTCGCCGGTCTGTTCCGCACCGCGGTGCGGGAGAACCCGGGCATACGGGCCGCGGTGGTCCGCTCGCCGCACCGGACCGACGCGCTGGCCGAACTGGCCGCCGGGGCACCCGACGTGGAGGTGCGCTACACGCACGGCACCCGCCGGATCCGGCTCGCCCGCCCCATGCCGGCACCGGCGGACCGCGCGTCGCTGCGAGAGCGCGGCGTCTACCTGATCACCGGAGGACTCGGCGGAGTCGGGCTGGCCCTGGCCCGGCATCTGGCCCGGTCGGTACGAGCCCGGCTCGTCCTGGGCGGCCGCACCCCGGCCGATCCGTCCGTGATCGCCGAGCTGACAGCCCTCGGCGCCGAGGCGGTCACCGTGGTGATGGACGTGACCCGCGCAGCCGACGTGGACCGGGCGGTGCGCACCGCGGTGGACCGCTTCGGGGTGCTGCACGGGGTGGTGCACGCCGCCGGCGTGCTGCGGGACGGGTTGCTGGCAGGGAAGAAGGCCGATGACGTACGGGCGGTGCTCGGCCCCAAGGTCGACGGTGCCCGTCACCTCGAGGCAGCCACCCGGCGCCTGAGCCTGGACTTCCTGGTGCTCTGCTCGTCCACCGCCGGCACCTGGGGCAATCCGGGGCAGGCCGACTACGCGTGCGCGAACGCGTTCCTGGACCTGTTCGCGGGCACCCGCCGCGACATCGTGTCGGTGGGCTGGCCGGCCTGGGCGGAAGGCGGCATGCCGGTCGATGACGCCGCGCTGCGCCGGGCGGGCCTGCGGGGGCTGGAGACCCCGGCCGCCGTCGACGTGCTGCTGGCCGCCGTGGGCAGCGGCCGCTCCCACGTCGTGGTCCTGAACGGGGACGCGGCCCGGATCGCGGCCGAGTTCACCCCGCCGGAGGCGGACCCCGAGCCGGTCGGCGCGGACGACGACGCGATCGCCGTAGTGGGCATCAGCGGCCGTTACCCGATGGCCCGCGACATCGACGAGTTCTGGGCCAACCTGCGCGACGGCCGTGACTGCGTCAGCACGGTGCCCGCCGACCGATGGGACCACGCGGCGATCTACTCCGAAGACCGTCGAACGCCAGGACGTTCCTACGGCAAATGGGGTGGATTCATTTCCGGGGTGGACGAGTTCGACGCGGGGTTCTTTCACATCTCGCCGAACGAGGCGGCCGTGCTGGACCCGCAGGAGCGGCTCTTCCTGCAGGAGGCGTGGCACGCGTTCGAGGAGGCCGGCCATGCGCCGTCGGCCTGGCGCGGCCGGTCCGTCGGCGTGTTCGCCGGGGTGATGTACAACCAGTACCAGCTGTACGGCGTCGGCGCGGAGCCAGGCCCGGTGCCCTCGTCGTTCAGCGCGTCGATCGCCAACCGGGTGTCGTACTTCCTGGACCTCCGCGGACCGAGCATCGCCCTGGACAGCATGTGCTCGTCCTCGCTGACCGCGCTGCACCTGGCCGTCGAGGCCATCCGCAGGGGGGAGTGCGAGGCGGCCCTCGCCGGTGGCGTCAACCTGGCCGTGCACCCGAACAAGTACCTGCTGCTGAGCCAGTCCTCCTTCTTGTCCACCGACGGGCGTTGCCGCGCCTTCGGCGAGGGCGGGGACGGCTACGTGCCCGGCGAGGGCGTCGGCGTGGTGCTGCTGCGCCCGCTGCGCGACGCGCTGCGCGACGGCGACCACGTGCACGCCGTCATCCGCGGCACCGCTGTCAACCACGGCGGCCGCACCGCCGGTTTCTCCGTGCCGAACCCGGCATCGCAGGCCGCCCTGATCGCCGGGTCGCTGCGGCGTGCCGCGGTCGACCCCGCCGACCTCGGCTACCTGGAGGCGCACGGCACCGGCACCAGTCTCGGCGACCCGATCGAGGTCGCCGCGCTGGAGGAGGCCTTCGACCGGGTCGGCGCCGGCCCCGGCCCCTGGCCGATCGGGTCGGTCAAGTCGAACATCGGGCATCTGGAGTCCGCGGCCGGCGTCGCGGCGCTCACCAAGGTCGTACTCCAGCTGCGCCACCGGGAACTCGTCCCGTCCTTGCACGCCGATCCGCTGACCAGCGGGGTGCGGTGGGAGACCGCACGGTTCCGGGTACAGCGCGAGCGGGCGCCGTGGCCGGGACGCGCGGACATGCCGCGCACCGCGGCGATCAGCTCTTTCGGTGCCGGCGGGGCCAACGCGCACGTCGTCCTCGCCGAGTGGCCGGCGCCGCCGGCCGTGCCGGAACCGGCCGAGCCGCGGCTGTTCGTGGTGTCCGCCCGGGACACCGCCCGCCTCGACGAGAGCGTGGCCCGGCTGGTGACCCACTTGGAGGGCAGCGCCGGGGACGTGGCCGCGGTCGTGACCGCGCTGCTGACCGAGGTCGGTGCGACCGCGGCACGGCCCGACGAGCCGTTCGCCGAGCTGGGCCTCGACTTCCCGCGACTGGCCGACCTCGCCCACCGCGTCCGGGCGGTGTTCGGAACCCGCCCGGCGATCGACGGAGAGACCACCGCGGAGAGCCTGGCCGCCGCCCTGGGCACGGCCGCCGTCGCGGTGGATCCGGCGGCGCTGGCGTACACGTTGTGGTCCGGGCGTGAGCACCTGGACGAGCGGCTCGCCGTTGTGGCCACGACCACCGCCGAACTCGTGACGGCGCTGCGCACCGGCGTCGGCTGCCACCGCGGCCGCAGGCGGAAACCGGCCGCCGCGGCGACCGGTGACGACCTCGACGCGCTCGCCGCCGCCTGGGTCACCGGGGCCGAGATCGCCCCGCCGATGCCGGAGCGAGCGCGCCGGCTGTCGCTGCCCGGCTACCCGTTCGCCCGGGACCGGCACTGGGTGGCCACCGGCACAGACCCCGGCCGGGTGCGGGCCGACCTGGTGGAGCTGCCCGACGGGCACGTGCTGGCGGCCACGATCTCGCGCGACGGCCACGGCTGGCTGGCCGACCACGCCGTCGACGGGACGACGCTGGTGCCCGGGACGTTCTTCGCCGACCTGGCCCTGCGGGCCGGTACCCGGCTCGGCCGGCCGGTCGTGGCCGAGCTGGTGATCGAGGCGCCGCTGCCGTTCGGCGACGCCGACCTGCGGCTCACCACTGCCCTGCCCGGCGACGACGGACGGTGCTCCTTCGAGGTACACGCCCGCGCCGCCGGAGCACGGTCCTGGATCCGGCACGCGACCGGCGCGCTCGCCCCCGCCGGTGGCGCCGCGACCGAGCCGCCACCGCTGCCCGGCGACGCCGAGGAACTCGACCTCACCGGCTTCTACGACCGGCTGACCGGTTATGGCCCCGCCTTCCAGGGGCTGCGCCGCGCCTGGCGGGCCGGCGACACCGTGTACGCCGACGTCACCGTGCCCGGCGGTGACGCCGGTCCGTACGCCGTGCACCCGGTTCTTCTCGACGCGGCGCTGCACGCGGTGGCTCTCGGCGGATTCGTCCCTGGCGGTCGGGCTCACCTTCCCTTCGCCTGGTCCGCGATCCGGGTCGCGGCGAGCGGCGCGGTCGCCGCGCGTGCCTGCGTCGCCCCGGTCCGGCCCGGTGTCGTCTCGGTGCGGCTCACCGATGCCGCCGGAGGGCTGGTCGCCTCGGTGGACGCGGTGACCCTGCGCCCCGCCGGAGCCTCGGCCGACCCGCTGTACCGCGTCGACTGGGTGCCCCTCGGCGACGTCGGTCCCGGCTCGCCCGGCCGGTACGCCGTCGTGGGTCCGGACCGGGACGGCGTCGGCGCCGCCCTCACCGACGCGGGCGTGACCGTGACCCGAGTGGACACTCCGGCGGCGCTGACCGAACCCGCCGAGGTGGTGATCGTGCCGGTCGCCGCGACGGGGACATCGGCGTCCGCCGCGTTCGAGCTGACCCGTGACGTCCTCGCCCAGGTGCGTCACTGGCTCGGCGAGACGCGTTTCGGCGGCACCCGCCTGGTCTTCGTCGCCACGGACCCGAGCCCGGCCACGACCGCCGCATGGGGGCTGCTGCGCTCGGCGCAGTCCGAGCACCCCGGCCGCTTCGGCCTCGTCGAGCTGTCCGGGGCGGCCGAAGCGGAGGCCCTGCCGCGTGCCCTGGCCACCGGCGAGCCGCAGCTGGCGGTCCGCGACGGCCGGGTACTGGCGGCCCGCCTGGTGCGCGCCCCGGCCACCGAGGCGCCACCGTCGCGCCGGCCGGGCACGCTGCTCGTCACCGGCGGCAGCGGAGGCCTCGCCGCCCCCGTGGTGCGTCACCTGACCGCCCGGCACACGTTCACCGACGTGCTCCTGGTCAGCCGTAGCGGGCGCGTCCCCAGCGGCCTCTCCGGGCTGAACGCGCGGATCGAGGCGGTCGCCTGCGACGTCGGTGACCGGGATGCGCTGGCCGCGGTGCTCGCCGGCCGGACGATCAGCACCGCGGTGCACGCCGCCGGGGTGCTCGACGACGGTGTGGTGACCGCGCTGGACACCGGCCGGCTGGAGACCGTGTGGCGGGCCAAGGCCGCCGGCGCCCACCACCTCCACGAGCTGTTGCCCGAGGCCGAGCTGGTGCTCTTCTCCTCGGCGGCCGGCGTGCTCGGCGGGCCCGGACAGGGCAACTACGCCGCGGCCAACGCGTATCTGGACGCGCTGGCCCGGCACCGGGTCGCGGCGGGTGGCCGAGCGGTCTCGGTGGCCTGGGGGCCGTGGGACCTCGACGACGGTATGACCGCCGACCGCGAACGGCTGGCCCGAGCCGGCCTCGCCGCGCTGCCGGTCGAGGCGGGACTGCGCCTGCTGGACACCGCCCTGGCCGGTACGGAGCCCGACGTGGTCGCGCTGCGGTTGGGCCCGGGCGCCCCGGCGGTCGTGCCCCCGGTACTGCGCGGCCTGCTGAGCGCCGCACCGGCAGCCGTCGCCGACCCGGGCCTGGCCGGGCTGGGGTCCGCGGAGCTGCGCGCCCGCCTCTCCGGCCTGGTCCGCGGCGAGGCGGCGGCCGTGCTCGGCTACGCCGGTGCCGCCGCGATCGACCCGGGGCGTTCCTTCCAGGAGCTGGGTTTCGACTCGCTCAGCTCGGTGGAGTTCCGCAACCGCCTCGGCGCGGCGCTCGGCCTGACGCTGGAGGCGACCCTCGTCTTCGACCATCCCACCCCCGGTGAACTGGTGGAGCACCTCGCCGGGCGGTTCGACGGCGACACCGGCGGGACCGGCGACCTGCCGGCGCTCTTCGCCGACCTCGACCGCCTCGCCACCGACCTGACCGAGGCGGCCACCGACGAGGTGTTCCGCGGCCGGGTGGTGCAACGGGTGCGCGAGCTGCTCACCGCCCTGAGCCCGGAGACCGCCGAGGCGTCGCCGGACCTGTTCGCCACCGCCACCGACGACGAGGTGTTCGCCCTGATCGACGCCGAGCTCGGCACTCCCATACCGGGTCAGGAGGACCGATGAGCAGCGAGGACAAACTCCGTGACTACCTGCGCCGTGTCACTGCGGAGCTGCAGGTCACCCGCCGACGGCTGAGGGAGGTGGAGAGCCGGTCCGCCGAGCCGATCGCCGTGGTCGGCATGGCCTGCCACTATCCGGGCGGCGTCGAGTCGCCCGAGGACCTGTGGTCACTGGTGGCCGAGGGCCGCGACGGCATCACCGGGTTCCCCCGCGACCGCGGCTGGGACGTGGACGGGCTGTACCACCCCGACCCCGACCACCCCGGCACGTCCACGGTCCGTGACGGCGGATTCCTGCACGACGCGGCGGCCTTCGACGCCGGCTTCTTCGGTATCTCGCCGAAGGAGGCGCTGTACACCGACCCGCAGCAGCGGCTGATTCTGCAGACCTCGTGGGAGGCGGTGGAGCGGGCCGGCCTCGACCCGGCGGCGCTGCGGGACACCCGTACCGGGGTGTTCACCGGGGTGATGCACCACGACTACCACGGTGCCCAGGGCGGCGGCAGCGTCGTGTCCGGGCGGGTCGCGTACCAGCTCGGGCTGCGCGGCCCGGCCGTCACCGTGGACACCGCGTGCTCGTCGTCGCTGGTCGCGCTGCACCAGGCGGTCCGCGCCCTGCAACGCGGCGAATGCGACATGGCGCTCGTCGGCGGGGTCACCGTGATGGCTACACCGAGCGCGTTCGTCGAGTTCAGCCGGCAGCGCGGGCTCGCTCCGGACGGGCGGTGCAAGCCGTTCGCGGCGGCCGCCGACGGCACCGCCTGGTCCGAGGGCGTCGGCGTGCTGGTGCTCGAACGGCGCTCCGCCGCGGTGGCGGCAGGCCGCTGGATCCAGGCGATCGTCCGCGGCGTCGCGGTCAACTCCGACGGGGCCAGCAACGGCCTGACCGCCCCGAACGGCCCCGCGCAGCGCCGCGTGATCCGGGATGCCCTGGTCGACGCCGGCCTCACCCCGGCCCAGGTCGAGGCGGTGGAGGCGCATGGCACCGGCACCCCGCTGGGTGACCCGGTCGAGGCCCAGGCGGTGCTCGCGGTGTACGGCGGCGACCGCCCGCGCCCGCTGCGGCTGGGCTCGGTCAAGTCCAACCTCGGGCACACCCAGGCCGCGGCGGGCATCGCCGGGATCATCAAGATGGTGATGGCCATGCGGCACGGGGTGCTGCCGCGCACGCTGCACCTGGACCGGCCCACACCGTACGTGGACTGGTCGGCCGGTTCGGTCGAGCTGCTGGCCGAGCCGGTGCCGTGGCCGGCAGGCGACGAACCGCGCCGCGCGGCCGTCTCGTCCTTCGGCGTCAGCGGCACCAACGCGCACGTCATCCTCGAGGAGCCCGCAGCGGCCACCCCGGCGCCAGGCACCGAGCCCGGGGAGTCGTGGCCGTGTGCCTGGGCCGTGTCCGGCCGGTCACCGGCCGGGCTGCGCGCCCAGGCCGCCGCGCTCGCCGCCGATCTCGGCGCCCGACCCGACCAGGACCCGCGGGACATCGCGTCGTCCCTGGTCAAGACGCGGGCCGGGCACGAGTACCGGGCCGTGGTCTGCGCCGACGACCGTGACGCACTGCTGGCCGGTCTCGCCGACATCGCCGCCGGACGGCCGTCTCCGACGGTGGTGGAAGGCGTCGCCGGAGCGCCCGGTCAGGTGGCCTTCCTCTTCCCCGGCCAGGGATCGCAGTGGCGGGAGATGGCGGTGCGGCTGCTGGAGAGCAGCACGGTCTTCCGGGAACGGATCGCCGAGTGCGAGGCCGCGCTCGCACCGTACGTCGACTTCGAACTGACCGCCGTACTGCGCGGCGAGCAGGACTACGACCGGGTCGACGTCGTGCAGCCGGTGCTGTTCGCGATGATGGCGGCGCTGGCCGAGGTGTGGCGTTCGGTGGGCGTGACCCCGGCCGCGGTCGCCGGCCACAGCCAGGGGGAGATCGCCGCCGCGTACGTCGCCGGTGCGCTGACCCTGCCGGACGCCGCCCGGGTGGTGGCGCTGCGCAGCCAGGCGCTGGTGGAGCTGTCCGGCCTCGGCGGCATGATGTCGGTGGCACTGCCTGCCGAGCAGGTCCGCGAACGCCTGCGCGCCTGGGCCGGGCGGCTGTCCCTGGCCGCGGTCAACGGCACGTCCTCGGTCGTGGTCTCCGGCGACGGTGACGCGCTGGACGAGCTGCTCGCCGAGCTGGAGGCCGAGGGCGTACGGGCCCGTCGGGTGGACGTGGACTACGCCTCGCACAGCGCGCACGTGGAACGCGTACAGGAGAGGGTCCGCGCCGCGCTGGCCCCGGTGATCCCGCGCCCGCCGGCCGTACCGTTCTTCTCCTCGGTCGAGGGCCGGTGGATCGACGGCGACGACGCGTTCGATGCCGACTACTGGTACCGCAACCTGCGCGAGCCGGTCCGTTTCGACGAGGCCGTCACCGCACTCGCCGGCCGCGGCTGCACCACGCTGCTGGAGGTCAGCCCGCACCCGGTGGTGTCCACCGGAGCCCAGGAGACCGTGGACGAGATCGGCGCCGAGGTCGCCGTCCTGCACACGCTGCGCCGCGACGAGGGCGGGCCGGAGCAGCTGGTCCGGGCGCTGGCGCAGCTGCACGTGCAGGGCGTCCGCCCGAACTGGTCCGCGGTGTGGCCTGGGACCCGGCCGGCCGAACTGCCCACCACCGCGTTCGTGACCGAGCGGTACTGGCTGCCGGCCGGCGGCGGGGACCCGTCCGCCCTGGGCCTGGACGCCGTCGAGCATCCGGTCCTGCGGGCCGCCGTGCCCGGGGCCGACCGGCTCGTGCTGACCGGACGCCTGTCGGCCGCCACCCATCCGTGGCTGGCCGACCACACCGTCGAGGGGCACGTCGTGCTCCCCGGCGCCGCCATGGTGGACCTGGTGTCCCGGGCCGGTGACGAGGCCGGCTGTCCGGTGGTCGAGCAGCTGACCCTGCTCGTCCCGGTCGTGGTGCCCAAGGACGCCGAGGTCCGGCTACGGATCGAGGCCGGCGAGCCCGGTACGGACGGATCACGGGACGTGACCGTGCAGGGCCGGGCCGGAGCCGGTGGCTGGACACTGCACGCCACCGCCGTCCTCACGCCGGGCGGTGACCCGCCGCCGTCCGCGGCGACCGCCTGGCCGCCGACAGGCGCCGAGCCGCTCGACGTGGACGAGCTGTACGCACGGCTGGACAGCGCCGGACTCCGGTACGGGCCGGGGTTCCGCGGCGTCCGCGCGCTGTGGCGGGACCGGGCCGGGGACCTGTACGCCGAGGTCGCCCTGCCCGGCGCCGAGCCGGGCGGGTTCGGCATACACCCCGCGCTGCTGGACGCCTGTCTGCACCCGCTGGCCCTCAGTGGCCTCAGCACCGGGGCGCAGGAGCGGCCCGCGCTGCCGTTCGAGTGGACCGGGGTACAGGTGCACGCCGTGGGCGCGGACACCGTCCGGGCCACGCTCACCGGCGTCCGGGACGGCGCCGCCCGCATCGAGCTGACCGACCCGGCGGGGACGCCGGTCGCGTCGGTGCGGTCCCTGGTGCTCAGCCCGCTCCCGGACGGCACACTCGGCCTGCCGGACCGCGGTGACCTGCTGCTCCCGCAGTGGACGCCCCGGACGTTGCAGGACGGTCCCGCCGACGGGTACACGGTCAGCGATCCCGCCCTCGCCCGGTTGCTGCGGGTGTCGCCGAGCGACGACATCGCGCCGTTCGTCCTGGCTCCGGCCCCGTCCGGCCCACCCGCCGAGGCCGCCGAGCGGGCGCTCACCATGGTGCAGGAGTGGCTGGCCGACGAACGCCGGGCCACGTCCACTCTCGTCGTGGTGACCCGGCGGGTGCTCGACGATCCCGGCGAGGCCGCGGCCGCGGCGCTGGTGCGCTGTGCCCAGGTGGAGCACCCGGACCGCTTCGTGGTGCTCGACCTCGCCGACGACGACGACGCCACCGTCGCGGCGGTCCCGGCCGCGCTGGCCGCGGGCGAGCCGCAGTTGGGCCTCGCCGCCGGCGCAGCCCGGGAGCTGCGGCTGGTCCGGTTCTCCCCGGCGGGCGAACCGGTCGGCGACCTCGGCACCGTCCTGGTGACCGGCGCCTCCGGCACGCTCGGCGGGATCGTCGCCCGGCACCTGGTGCACGACCTGGGCGTCCGCGACCTGGTGCTGGCGAGCCGGCGGGGGGCGCAGGCCCCGGAGGCGGCCGACGTGGCCGCGGAGCTGACCGCCGCCGGCGCGCATGTCGCCGTGGTGGCCTGCGATGTCGCGGACCGGGCGGAGCTGACCGCGCTGCTCGGCACGACGACCGTCAGCACTGTGGTGCACGCCGCCGGGCTGCTCGACGACGGGCTGGTCACCGACCTCACGCCGGAGCAGCTGGCCCGGGTGCTGCGCCCCAAGGTCGACGCGGCCTGGCTCCTGCACGAACTGCTCCCGCAGGCCCGGCTCATCCTGTTCTCCTCCGCGGTGGGCGTGCTCGGCGGTCTCGGCCAGGCGAACTACGCCGCGGCCAACGCCGCCCTGGACGCGCTGGCCCGGACACGCCGGGCCGCCGGGCTGCCTGGTGTCTCGCTGGCCTGGGGCCTGTGGGCCGACGAGAGCACGATGACCGGCGGCGCCGACATGGCTCGATTCCGCCGCTCGGGGTTCCCGCCGCTCCCGCGCGACGCCGCCCTGGCCGCGCTGGACGCCGCCCTGACCGTCGCCGAGCCGGTGCTCGTGCCGGTCCGGCTCGACCTGGCTGCGCTGCGTACCGCGGACGACGCCGTGCCTCCGGTCCTGCGGTCCCTCGCCGGGGCGCCGGCGCGGCGTACGGCCACCCGGGGCGGTGTCGCCGACTCCGAGCTGGTGGCCAGGCTCGCCGGCAAGAGCCCGGGCGACCGGCACCAGGTGCTGCTCGAGCTGGTGCTGGGGCACGCCGCCGCCGTGCTGGGACATGCCTCACCTGACACGATCGACCCGGACCGGGCGTTCAAGGACGCGGGGTTCGGCTCGCTCAGCGCGGTCCAGTTGCGCAACCGGCTCTCCGGTGCGACCGGCCTGCGGCTGCCGGTCACGCTCGTGTTCGACCACCCCAGCCCGGCCGCGCTGGCCCGGCACATCGGCGACCGCCTGGCCGGCGCGGACCAGCCGATCGCGGCCTCGGTGACCGCCGGGGGCACCGCGGACGACCCGGTGGTGGTGGTCGGCATCGGCTGCCGGCTGCCCGGCGGCGTCCGCGGCCCGGACGACCTGTGGGACCTGCTGGTCGCCGAACGGGACGCGATCGTGCCGTTCCCGGACGACCGCGGCTGGCCCCTCGCGGAGCTGCACGACCCGGACCCGGATGCGGCCGGCACCTCGTACGCCCGGTCCGGCGGGTTCGTCTCCGGCGTGGCCGAGTTCGACGCCGCCTTCTTCGGGGTGTCGCCGCGGGAGGCCGTGGCGATGGACCCGCAGCAGCGGCTGCTGCTGGAGACCGTCTGGGAGACGTGCGAGGACGCCGGCATCGACCCGGACACGCTGCGCGGGACCGGCACCGGCGTGTTCATGGGGGCCATGTACCAGGACTACGGCCGGCTGCTGGAGGGCGCCGCGGCCGAGGGGTTCCTCGCGCCGGGCGTCGGCGGCGGCGTGCTGTCCGGAAGAGTGGCGTACACCTTCGGGCTGCAGGGGCCGGCCGTCACCGTGGACACCGCCTGCTCGTCGTCGCTCGTCGCCCTGCACCTGGCCGCACAGGCGATCCGGGCCGGCGAGTGCGACCTCGCGTTCGCCGGCGGGGTGACCGTGCTCGCCACGCCCGCGGTGTTCGTGGAGTTCAGCCGCCAGCGCGGGCTCGCCGCGGACGGCCGGTGCAAACCGTTCGCCGCGGGCGCCGACGGCACCGGCATGGGAGAGGGCGTCGGCGTGGTCCTCGTCGAGCGGCTGTCGCGGGCCCGCGAGCACGGTCACCAGGTGCTGGCCGTGCTGCGCGGCAGCGCGGTCAACTCCGACGGGGCGAGCAACGGGCTCACCGCGCCCAACGGCCCGGCCCAGGAGCGGGTGATCCGGGCGGCGCTGACCGCCGCCGGGCTGGGCCCGGCCGACGTGGACGCGGTCGAGGCGCACGGTACGGGCACCGTCCTCGGCGATCCGATCGAGGCGCAGGCGGTGCTCGCGGTGTACGGCGGCGCCCGCACGCGACCGCTGTGGCTGGGCTCGGTCAAGTCCAACCTCGGGCACACCCAGGCCGCGGCCGGTGTGGCCGGGGTGATCAAGGCGGTGCTGGCGCTGCGGCACGGCGTGCTGCCGCGCAGCCTGCACATCGACGAGCCGTCTCCGCACGTGGACTGGACCGCCGGCGACGTGGCGCTGCTGGCCTCGGCGCAGCCCTGGCCGCGACACGAGGCGCCGCGGCGCATGGGGGTGTCCTCGTTCGGCATCAGCGGGACCAACGCGCACGTGGTGATCGAGGAGGCGCCGCCGGAGCCGGAGGCGGAGGAGGAACGGCCGGTCCTCGACGGGGTGCCGTGGCTGCTGTCGGCACGGTCCGAGGCGGCGTTGCGCGAGCAGGCCGCCCGGCTGGCGGCCACCGCCGCCACGGATCCGGCGGCGGTGGCGTACGCGCTGGCCACCACCCGCGCCGTCCACAAGCACCGGGCGATGGTCACCGGCGCGGACGAGACGGCGCTGCGGACCGGGCTGGCCGCCCTCGCCGAGGGGAACACCGTGCCGGCCGTGCGGCGCTCCACCGCCGCGCGGCACCGGCTGGTCCTGGTCCTCACCGGCCAGGGCAGCCAGCTGCCCGGGATGGGGCGCGGGCTGTACGAGACGTTCCCCGAGTACGCGCGGGCCTTCGACGAGGTGAGTGCGCACTTCACGCTGGACACCCCGCTGCGCGAGGTGGTGTGGGGCGACGGCCGCCTGCTCGACCGCACGGAGTACACGCAGCCCGCCCTTTTCGCGCTCCAGGTGGCCCAGTTCAGGCTGGTCACCGCCTGGGGGCTGCGGCCGGAGATGCTGATCGGCCACTCGATCGGCGAGCTGTCCGCGGCGTACCTGGCGGGCATGCTCGTGCTCGAGGACGCCGCCACGCTCGTCACCGCCCGGGGGCGGGTCATGGCGGGGCTGCCGGCCGGCGGCGCGATGGTGTCCGTCCGGGCCGCCGAGGCGGTGGTCCTGCCGCTCCTGGCCGGGTACGCCGGCCGGGTGTCGGTCGCCGCGGTGAACGGCCCGGACGCGGTGGTGCTCTCCGGGGACGAGGATGCGGTGCTGGAGGTAGCCGGCGTGCTGTCCGATCGTGGGCACCGCACCCGGCGTCTGCGGGTCGGGACGGCGTTCCACTCGGCCCGGGTGGAGCCGGCGCTCGCCGAGTTCCGGGCGGTCGCCGAGACGGTCACGTTCCAGCAGCCCCGGATCCCGATCGTCTCCACGGTGCGGACCGACGAGAAGATGATCTCGCCGGCGTACTGGGTGGACCAGCTGCGTGGCTCCGTTCGGTTCCTCGACGCGGTGCGGGAGGCGGACCGGGCGGGTGGCGCCGCGTTCCTGGAGCTGGGCCCGGACGCGGTGCTCGCTCCGGCCGTCCGCGCCTGCCTGCCGGAGGCGCCGGTTCCCCCGGTGTCGCTGGCCCGGCGGGACCGCCCGGACGTCCGGGCCGCCCTCGGCGCGCTCGGCGCCCTGCACACGTACGGTGTGCGCGTCGACTGGCCGGCGGTGTACGCGGGCCGTGCGCCGCGGCGCCGTCCCTTGCCGCGGTACGCGTTCCAGAGCCGCCGGTACTGGCCCGAGCCGGTACCACCGGCTCCGGTCCCGGCGCCCCGGCCCGCGGCCGACGCTCTCTGGTCGGCGCTGGGTTCCGGCGACCCGGCGGCCGCGCTGAGCATGCTCGGCCTGCGCGGCGACGAGACACCGCACCAGGTTCTCGCGGCCGTGGCACGGTTGCGGCCCGGCGCCGGCACCCGGCGACCGGTGCGGTGGCGGCTGGTCCCGGACGCCGAGCCCCCGGCCCTGGACGCGACCGTGGCACTGGTGGCGCCGCCCGGCGACGACCTGGAGCTGACCGACGCCCTCGCCGGCGCGCTGGCCAGACACGGGGCCCGGGTGACGGCCGACGCCACCGAGCGGCCCGATCTGGTGCTCGTCCTGCCCGGCGCCGACCCGGCCGGGATGCCCGGGGTGCCGTTGTGGATCCTCACCCGGGGCGGCTCGCCGCCGGTCGCGGATCACGTCGTCGACCTTCCGCCGGAGATGGATGCCCGGGCCCGGGCCCGGCTGTGCGCCGTGATCGGGCAGGGGCACACCGCGGCACGGATCCGGCCGGAGGGAGTGTTCGTCGCCGAGTACGCGGACGAGGAACCGGCTGTTCCGGCGCTCCTGGACGAGGCGGTGACCGAGCCGCCCGCGGGCGTCGAACCCTCGCCTGCGTCCGCCGGGTCGGGATTGTCCGGTGAGTTGCGGGCGGCGCTGACGAGGCTGCCGCGCGACCGGTGGGACGCCGAGGTGCTGACCGGGGTGCGGGCGCTGGCAGCGGCCGTGCTGGGGCACGACTCGGGCGCCGAGATCGGCGCCGAGGACGAGTTCTTCGATCTGGGACTGTCCTCGGTCACCGCGCTGGAACTGCGTGATCACCTGGGCGCGCTGACCGGTCTGGAATGGGCGGCGGACGTGCTTTACGAATGCCCTACTCCGCAGGCTCTCGCGGATCTCGTGGTCGCGCGAATGAGCGAGGAGGAATAGTCGGCTAGCTGACGAATCAATCATCCATTTTGGCGTGGCCCACCAGGGCCTTGCCTGCTGGGGCATGCCAAAAAATGCGCGAAAATCTCCCGGAAAATCGAGGTGGACAACGCCTCGATTGGTTAATAGCATCGGCGAAGAACGGCTCCGGCGGTGCGTGAAAAATTGCCAGGCATTGACCTTTCGATATTCAGGAGAATTGCCAGATGCCAAGCCCTTCCGTGTGGAATGTGGTGCTCGACGCAGCATCGGACGCCGACGTCGTGCTCGCCACCGACTTCCCGGTGACGGGCCGCAACGAAGGCGGTTTCGCCGACCTGACGCCCGGCCTGGGCCTGGACTGCGCGCTGTGGCAGACCGTCGCCCCGACCCGGGTCCCCGGGCCCGGCATCGACCAGGACGAGTACCTCGCGCCCTGGCTGGCCGAGGTCGCCGCGAGCGGGCGCACGGTCCGGGCCGTCCTCGGCTACTGCGCGGGATCGGTCTTCGCCGGTGCCCTGGCCGAGCGGATCGCCGACCAGCAGCCGACGGCGCCGCAGGTGGTCGTCTTCGACCCCGAGCTCGTCGACGTTCCCACCGTCCACCTGCAGTTCGGCCGGGTCGTCGGCAACATGACCGCCGTGCTGACCCAGGCCGAGGTCGAGGAACTGGCCGGCGCGGCGCAGCGCCTGGCCGCCCGGCCCGGAACCACACCGCCCGAGTTCGCCGCCGAACTCTACGCGATCTTCGAGCCGATCGGCTCGGCCGCACTGCGCCGCGCCGGCCTCGACGAGGGCTATGCCGGTGAACTGGTCGCACTGGTCGGCTCGTTCATGACCTATCTCGCCGTCGCCGCCGGACTGGACCCGCGTCCCGGCTGGTCCCGGGCCACCGTCATCACCTCGGCGAGCACGGCCAGCGGACTCAACCGGATGCGCGCCACCCCCGGCCTGGCACCGATCGGAGTCGCCGACGAGGTCCGGTTCGACGTGGAGCACCGCGACCTGCTGCGCACCCCGGAGGTCGCCACGACCGTGGCCGGCCTGCTCGTCGACGGCTCGCAGGCCCGCCGATGACGGCCGGCGCCGCGGACGCCCACGTGCGCGCCTCGCGCAAGGAGACCGCCCTGTGGCTGCTCGACGACCTCGTGCCCGACAGCGGCGCGAACAATCTGTCACTGGCCTTCCGCGTCGCCGGTCGCCTCGACCCGACCGCCCTCATCGCGGCACTCGACCTGCTGCCGCGCCGGTACGAGGTGCTGCGTACGGTCTTCCACCGCACCGACGACGCCCTGACCAGGACCGTCCTGCCAAGCCTCAGCATCGAGCTGGAACAGGCCGCCGGACCCGGTGACGAGCGCGGCACGCTGACCGCTTTCGTGGCCCGTCCGTTCCGGGCCGACGGCAGCCCGCTGCTGCGCGCCCTGCTGCTGCACGGCCCCGGCGAAGACGTCTTCTGTCTCGCGCTGCACCACGGCATCGCCGACGTGCAGTCCACCGCCGTCCTGCGCGCCCAGTTCGTCGACTTCTACGAGGCTGCGCTGGCCGGCCGGACCCCCGAACCGGACCCGGTGCCCGCCTGGCACGAGCCCGCGCCTTCCGAGCGGAGCGTGACGTTCTGGCGCGACACCATGGCAGGCTTCCGCTCGTCCGGCCTGGAGCTGTGGTGCGAGAAGCCGGCCCCGGCGACCACCACGCTGGAGGGTGACGAGGTCACCCACGTCCTTTCGCCCGAGGCGCACGAGGTCGTCCGGCGGCTGCAACGCGAGCTGCGCGCGCCCGAGTCGGTGGTCCTTCTCACGGCGTACGCGGTGCTGCTGGCCGGCCACGGCGCCGGCCCCGACCTGACCATCGGATCGCCGGTCAACTCGCGCGGCCGGGAGGCGGCCGGGGCGGTCGGCTACCACAGCAACCTGGTCACGCTGCGCCTGCTGACCGAGCGCACGGCCGGCTTCCGAGAGCTGGTCGGCCGGGCGCGCCGGGTGTTCATGGAGGCGATGGCCCACGCGGACATGCCCGCCGACGAACTGCTCGACGTGATCGAACGCGAGGGCTCCGGCTGGCGCAACGTGTTGTTCCGCCACGTGTTCAACTACGTGCCGTTCACGGCCGACCAGCGCACCTTCACGGTGGCCGGCGCCGCGGCGGAACTGGTCGTGGTCGAGAACGGGTTCAGCCAGTTCGACCTGGAGTTCTTCGTGACCTCCGACCGCGACAGCGCAACCGTTCGCGCGGCGTTCTACACCGGGGTCCTGGACCGTGCGGACGTCGAACTGATGGTCCATCGCTATGACGCGCTGCTGGTCGCCGTCGGCGCCGCCCTGGACACGCCGGTCGGCTCGCTGTCGATCTGGTCGCCGGAGGACCACGCGGTCATCGAAGCCGCCAACGCGACCGACCAGCCGATCGAGCTGACGTCGGTGCTCGCCGGATTCGCCGGGCGCGCCGCGGCCGATCCGGACGCCCTCGCGGTCCGGGACGGGGATCAGCCGGTGAGCTACGGCAGCCTGTGGGGCACCGCGGTGCACACCGCCGAGCGGCTGACGGCGGCCGGTGTCCGCCCCGGCGACGTCGTCGCGCTGCTCGTGCCGCGCGGCGCCGCGCTGGCCGCCGCGGTGTTCGGCACCTGGCTCGCCGGTGCGTCGTACCTGCCGCTCGACCCGCACCACCCGGCGGAGCGGATCGCCTACCAGCTCGACGACGCGGGCGCGCGAGTGGTGGTGACCGGCGAGGGACTCACCCCGCCCGGCGACCGGCGGACGATCTCGGCCCCTGACGTCGACACCGCCCCCACCGTCCCCGTCGACATCGGCATGGCCGGCGTGGCAGGGCCGGACGACCTCGCGTACGTGATCTACACGTCCGGATCGACGGGACGGCCGAAGGGCATCCCGATCACGCACCGGAGCCTGGTCAACCACATCACCGACTACGCGGTGCGCTTCGGCGTGGCCACGACGGCGCGGCCCACCGGTTGGCTCAGCACGTACAGCTTCGACACCTCGTCGCTGGAACTGATGATGCCGCTGCTGCACGGCGGCCACACGGTCGTGCTGCCCGACGAGGCCCGCACCGACGGGGCCCTGCTGGCCGAGGAGATACGGGCCCACGACATCGGATTCCTGCAGGCGACACCGACCACCTGGCGACTGGTCGCCGACCGGATCACCGGTCTGGTCTCCGGCCGCACCCTGCTCAGCGGCGGTGAGCCACTGCCCGGCGGGCTGGCCGCGACCCTGACCGGGGCGGGCGCCGAACTGTGGAACGTCTACGGCCCGACGGAGAGCACGATCTGGGCGACCGCGGGCCGGGTACCGGCAGATCCAGGCGACCGAGTGGACGTGGGGACGCCGATCGCCAACACCCGCGTCTTCATCGCCGGCCCGGACGGGGAGTCGCTGCCGATCGGCCTGCGCGGCGAGCTGTGCGTCGCCGGAGTCGGTGTCGCCTCCGGCTACCACGGACGGCCCGACCTCACCGCCGAGCGCTTCGGGGCGGACTCCCAGCGGGGACGCTTCTACCGCTCGGGAGATGTGGCGCGCTGGCGACGGGACGGCCGCATCGACCTGTTGGGCCGCATGGACCGGCAGGTGAAGCTGCGCGGCAACCGGATCGAGCTGGGCGAGATCGAGGTGATCCTGTCCGACCATCCGGACGTCGAGGCGGCCGCCGTGCTGGTGGTCGGCGATCCCGGCGCGGACGGCAGCCTGGCCGCCTTCGTACAGGTCCCGCACCGGCCCGAGGCGGTGGGCGAGCTCTGGGAGTACGCCCGGCAGCGGCTGCCGAGCTCGGTGGTGCCGCACCGGTTCCTCGCGGTGGACGCGTTCCCGCGTACCGGAAGCGACAAGGTCGACTACCTGGCACTGGCGGACCTCGCCGCGCGCCGGCCGGCCGTGGCCGGTGGCGACGCCTCGGGCCCGGTCGGCGGCGACGCGCTCACCGCCACCCTGACCAAGCTCTTCGCCGAGTTGCTCGCCCGGCCGGACCTGGACGCCGACGCGCACTTCTTCACCAGCGGCGGCCACTCGCTGCTCGCCGCTTCGCTCGCGCAGCGCATCAAGGACGAGACCGGTGTCCGGCTGGCTCTCACCGACGTGTTCGAGAACCCGACCCCCGCCGCGCTGGCCGGCCGCCTGCGCGGGCTCGCGTGAGCGACCGGACAGGACCACTCACCATGCTGACACCGGTCTTCCTCTTCGCGGGTCAGGGCTCCCAATACCACGGCATGGGCCGGTGGCTCTACGGTGCCGACCCGGTCTTCCGCGATGCCCTGGACTCTCTGGACGCGGTGGTGCGCGACGTCCACGGCGACTCGGTCATCGCCGCGATCCACGGCGACGGCCGCGGCGCGGAGCTGCCCATGACGCGCCTGTCGCTCACCCAGCCGGCCATCTTCATGGTCGAGTACGCGCTGGCCCGCATGCTGCGCTCCCACGGCTTCGAGCCGGAGCTGGTGCTCGGCGCCAGCCTGGGCGAGGTCGTCGCCGCCGCGGTGGCCGGCATGTTCGACCCCGAGGAGTGCCTGCGCTCGCTGCTGGACCAAGTGGCGCTCTTCGAGGCGGAGTGCCCGCGCGGAGGGATGCTCGCGGTCCTCGCCGACGCCGCCCTAGTCGACCGCGATCCCGCGCTGGCCGGGGCACATCTGGCCGCGATCAACGCGCCGGACAACTTCGTACTCGCGGGCACGGCCGACCGGCTCGACGACATCGAGCGCCACTTGAATGCCTCAGGTGTGCTCTGCCAACGGCTCCCGGTGCTGTTCCCCTTCCACTCGCCGCTGATCGACGGCGTGCGCGGCGCCTTCACGAAGCTCGTGGGAGATCTCACCCCGCGACCCGCCACCATCCCGCTGATCTCCGGAACGACCGGTGCCGAGGTGCACCACCCCGACTCGGACCACTTCTGGCAGGTCCTGCGCGAGCCGTTCGACCTGTCACGCGCCCTCGAACCGCTGCTGGCCCGAGACGATCTGCTCTTCCTGGACCTGGGCCCGTCCGGGTCGATGGCCAACCTGGTGCGGGCGCGGCTTCCCGAGGGCAGCCGGTCCCGGGTACTGCCGCTGCTCTCCCCGTACGCACGGGACGAGGTGCTGTACCAGGCGGTGCTCGACACCCGCTCGGTCATCACCGCGCCGACTCGACGAACCGAGGTGACCACCGTGACCGTTGAGACGCCCGTGACCGCCCCCGCCACCCCGGGCGACGGCTTCGACGTCTACGTCTTCCCCGGCCAGGGCGCTCAGGCCAAGGGAATGGGCCGAGACCTGTTCGACCGGTTCCCCGAACTGGTCGAACGGGCCGACGCCGTCCTGGGGTACTCGGTCCGTGAGCTGTGCCTGGAGGACCCCGGCCGCAACCTGCGCGACACCCGGTACACCCAGCCCGCCCTGTACGTGGTCGACGCGCTCACCTGGCTGGCCACCCTGCAGGAAGGCGGCCGCCTGCCCGACTACCTGCTCGGGCACAGCCTCGGTGAGTTCGCCGCCCTGTTCGCCGCGGGCGTGTACGACTTCGAGACCGGGTTGCGTCTGGTCGCCGAACGCGGCCGGCTGATGGGACAGGTCACCGGCGGAACCATGGCGGCGGTCTCGGCCGTCGACGCCGACCTGGTCCGGGAGGTGCTGCGCGACGGTGAGCTGTCCGGACTGGACATCGCCAACTACAACGCGCCGACCCAGACCGTCGTCGCGGGCCCGGCCGACGCCGTCAACCGTGCGCTCGCGCTGTTCAAGGACAAGGGCGCCCGCTGTGCCCCGCTCAACGTCAGCGCCCCCTTCCACAGCCGCTACATGGCGCAGGCCGCGGAGGAGTTCGGGCGCCTGCTGGATGCCACGACGTTCGCCGCCCCGAAGATCCCCGTGATCAGCAACGTCGACGCCCGGCCGTACGCGCCGGACGCCGTGGCCGCCACCCTGCGCCGCCAGATCGTCTCCCCGGTGCGGTGGACCGACAGCATCCGGTTGCTGATGAGCCGAGGTGACTTCCGGGTCCGCGAACTGGGCCCGGGGCAGGTGCTGACCAAGCTGATCGCCCGGATCCGGGAGGAGGCCACCCCGCTGCGACCCGAGCCGGAACGGATCGTGGCGCCGACCGAGCCGGTCAGCGCTGTGGCGCCGCGGTGCGCGGAGCTGGGTTCGGCGGCGTTCCGGCGCGATCACGGGGTCCGGCACGCCTACGTCGCCGGCGGCATGCACCACGGCGTCAGCTCCGTCGAGCTGGTCACCCGGCTGGCCCGCTCCGGCCTGCTCGGCTGCTTCGGCGCGGCCGGGCTCCCGCTCGCGGACGTCGCCGACGCGATCCGCGGCATCCGGGCGGCAGCCGGGGCTGCCGCGCCGTTCGGGGTCAACCTCACCCATGACCCGTTCAACCCGCGCGCCGAAGCCGACCTGGTCGACCTGCTGGTCCGTGAGAACGTTCGTCTCGTCGAGGCGGCCACGTACGTCGAGGTGACCCCCGCGCTGGTGAGGCATCGTCTGACCGGTGCCCGCATCCTGGCGGACGGCACCGTGCACGCCCCACGCAAGCTGCTGGCCAAGGTGACCCGCCTGGACACCGCCCGCCTGTTCTTCGCGCCGCCGCCGCGCTCCCTCGTGGCACGGCTGGTCGACGACGGACTGCTCACCGCCGAGGAGGCCGCGGCCGGCGAGCGGATCGCCCTGGCCGACGACATCTGCGCGGTCGGCGACGGGGCCGACTACACCGACCAGGGCGCACTGCCCGCGCTGCTGCCCTCGGTGCGCCGGCTGCGGGCGCAGCTCGGCGGCGTCGCCTCCGGCGTACGCGTCGGGGGTGGTGGAGGCATCGGCTCTCCGGAGTCGGCCGCCGCCGCCTTCGTACTGGGCGCCGACTTCATCCTCACCGGGTCGATCAACCTCTGCACCGCCGAGAGCGGGCTCAGCGAACCCGCCAAGGACCTGCTGCCCGGCCTCGACGTGCACGACACCGCGTACGCCCCGTACGGCGCGCTGTTCGAACTCGGCGGCCGGGCCCGGGTGCTGAGGAAGGGCGTGCTCTTCCACGTACGCGCCGGCAAGCTCTACGACCTGTGGCGCACCTACGACTCCTGGGACGCCGTGCCCGGCCGGATCCGGTCCCGGGTGGAGCGCGACTACTTCGGCGCGGGTTTCGAGGAACTCGCCTCCCGGGTCGTGCCGGCCGAAGAGCCGGCCGACCCCAAGCGCCGGATGGCCCTGGTCTTCCGCTGGTACTGCGCCCAAGCCCAGCGGTGGGCGATCGAGGGCACCCCGGAGCGTGTCGCGGACTACCAGGTTGCCTGCGGACCGGCGCTGGGCGCCTGCAACCACTGGCTGCGCGGCACCCCGTACGAGGCCTGGCGTGACCGGCACGCCGACGAACTGGCCGACCGACTCATCACCGAAGCCGCCGAGATCGTCGGGTCCACCGGCGTTTAGCAAAGGAGAGCGTTGTGTCCGAGACCGTTCGTCCCGTCGACGGCCTGCCCATGACCCGTGGCACCTGCCCGTTCGACCCCGCACCCGAGCTCGCCGAACTGCGCGCGGAACAACCGGTGGCCCGCATGGTCTTCCCGGACGGCCACCTGGGCTGGCTGATCACCGGCTACGACCAGGTCCGCAGGCTCCTCGCCGCCCGGACCGTGAGCTCGCGCGGCGACCTGCTGCGCACGCCGATTCCGCTGCCGATGGCCGGGGACCGGACCGAGTTGGCGCCGGGGATGTTCACGGCGATGGACCCGCCGGAGCACACCCACTACCGGCGTCGGCTGACCGCCTGGTTCTCGGCCCGTCGCACCCGGACCATGGAGCCGAGGCTGACCGAGCACGTCGAGCTGTACCTCGGCAGGATGATCGAGGAAGGCGGCCCCACCGATCTGGTCGCCGCGTTCGCCGAGCCGGTCGCCGGGCTGGTGATCTGTGAGTTGCTCGGTGTTCCCGCCGACCGGCGTGATGTGTTCGTCAAGGGCATCAAGGCGCTGTTGACCGTGCACTCCAGCGCGGAGGAGGCGATCGCCGGCTGGCAGAACGTCGGTGGGCAGCTGATGGATCTGATCCGCGCCAAACGCGAAGAGCCCACCGATGATCTGCTCGGCACGCTGGTCGCCGACGGCGATCTCAGCGACGAGGAGCTGGCCACCATCGGCAGCGTGCTGCTCGTGGGCGGCTACGACACCAGCAAGAACATGATCGCGCTGGGCACCTTCGCCCTGCTGGCACATCCCGACCAGTACGCGGCGCTGGCCGCGGACCCGGGCCTGGGCGCCAACGCGGTGGAGGAACTGCTGCGTTACGTGACGGTCATGCACGCGGGCTCGATCCGTGCGGCGGGCACCGACATGGACTTCGACGGGCACCACTTCACCGCCGGCGACGCGGTGTCCCTGTCGCTGGCCGCGGCGAACCGGGACCCGGCGCTCTGCGACGACCCGGACCGCCTCGACATCACCCGGCCGCCGGTGGCGCATCTCTCGTTCGGCTACGGCATCCACCAGTGCGTCGGGCAGCAACTGGCGCGACTGGAACTGCGGATCGCGTTCGAGGCGCTGGCCCGGCGGCTGCCCGAGCTGCGTCTGGCGACCCCCGTGGACCAGGTCCGCACCAACCCCGAATCGATCATCTACGGCGTCCACGAACTGCCGGTGACATGGTGAACGGAGACCACCCGGTGTACCGAGAGATGCTCAAGTCGAAGATTCATCGTGCCACGGTGACGCAGGCGGACCTGCACTACGTCGGCTCGCTCACGCTCGACTCCACGTTGATGGCCGCCGCTGACCTGCTGCCCGGAGAGAAGGTCGACGTCGTCGACATCGACAACGGCGCCCGCCTGAGCACCTACGTCATCGAGGGGCCGGCAGACAGCGGCGTGGTCGGCATCAACGGCGCGGCGGCCCGGCTGATCAGCCCCGGAGACCTGGTGATCATCATCTCTTACGCGGCGATGACCGGAGAACAGGCTCGGGCGTACCGGCCGAGCGTGGTCTTCGTCGACGGCGGCAACCGACCGCAGCACGTCGGTTCCGACCCGGCCGAGGCGCCCGACGGCGCCGACGACCTGATGCGCGGCGACACCGTCGACGCCTGACCGCACCGATCCGGCGAACTCGGAGACCACCATGAGCCAACCCGATGTGATGACCGCCTTCACCGCCGGTCTGGCGGACATCAACCTGGACGAGTCCAGAGCACCCCGCTCGGGGGTGAAGGCCGCCGGGATGAAGTCGGCCAGTTCCTCCATCTACGACATGGCGGCCACCCTGTCCGGTCGAGGTGAGCTGTGGAACTGGGGGATGTACGACCCTGATCTGGCCGCCGAGATCGAGGCCCGGCTGCCCGGGTTCACCGACTTCGGCACCGACGGTTTCAGCGAGCAGCTCTACTACCTGGCCCTGCGCGATCTTCCCGACGGCTTGGACGGGTGCGCCGGCCGGGCGGTCCTCGAGGTGGGCTGTGGGACGGGCGAGGGGCTCAACTTCCTGTCCCGGCTCGTCCCCGGCGCCCGGATGACCGGCCTCGACCTGTCACCGAAGGCGATCGCCCGGGCGGAGGCCACCCTGGCGCGGGGCGAGAGCCTGCGCTTCGTTCACGGCGATGCCGAGAAGCTGCCGTTCGAGGACTCCTCGGTGGATGTGTTGATCAACATCGAGAGCTCGCACACGTACCCCGATCTGGGCCGTTTCCTCCACGAGGCCGCGCGCGTACTGCGTCCGGGCGGGACGCTGTCGCACATCGACGTGTTCACCCGTCAGCGGCTGCGGACGATGCGCGGGATCACCGAGGAGATGTCCCAGCTGAAGTGGATCAGCGATCACGACGTTTCCGGCGAGGTCCGCGCCGCGGTGCGCCGCCGGATGGCCCCGGGCAGCCGCTTCCGCCGCACGCTGGACCGGCAGCGCATGAACCCGCTGGTGCGCACGATCGCCACACACAGTCAGATCCTCATGTTCGGTGGCATGTTCGCCGACTACCGGCCGCCCGCCTCGATCAAGGTACTCAGCCGGCTGGGCCTCGTGCCGTGGATGAGCGGCCTGCCGATGGAGAGCTACCGGCACCAGGTCGCCGTCCGAGTGTGAGGGGGAGAAGTGACCGTACAGCTCTTCGCCGTCGCCGCCGAGACCGACGACGGCCTGCTCGCCGTGATCCGCGGGCACGCCGACCGGATCCGGGCCGGCCGGAATCTGCCCCCGCTGGCCCGGTACTGCCACGACGCGGCGGCCGGGACGACCGGCCTGGCACACCGGGCCGCTCTCCCCGCCGAGTCGTACGACGACCTCGCCACGGGCCTGGACAAGCTGGTTCAGGGGTGGGCCGACCGGACGTCGGCACCGTCGCTGTCCCGTCGGCCGGGCCTGGTGTTCGTCTTCGCCGGCCAGGGCGCTCAGTGGGACGGCATGGGCCTGGAGCTGCTGGCCACCGAGCCGGTGTTCCGCGCGGCGCTGCGGCGCTGCGACGAACGGGTACGTGAGCTGGCCGGCTTCTCGGTGATCCAGCAACTGCGGGCCGGCCCGGCGGCGTCGCGGCTCGGTGAGATCGACGTGCTGCAACCGACGATGGTGTCGTTGCAGATCGCCCTGGTGGCCCTGTGGCGCAGCTGGCGGGTGGAGCCGGACGCGGTGACCGGGCACAGCATGGGCGAGATCTCCGCCGGTTACGCGGCCGGCGCGCTCACCCTCGACGACGCCCTGTTGGTCGCTTGCCGCCGCAGCGCCCTGTTGCGGCGGATCGCCGGCCGGGGCGCGCTGGCCACCACCGAGCTGTCGCCCGAGGCCGCGCACGCCCTGGCCGCCTCCAGCGAGGGCCGCATCTGCGTCGCCGGGGAGAACAGTCCCCGCTCGACCGTGCTGGCCGGGGACACCGACACGCTGACCGCTCTGGTCGAGGACCTCGATCGACGCGGCGTCTACTGCCGGATGGTGCGGGGCACCGTCGCCTCGCACAGCCACTACGTCGACGAACTGCGCGACGATCTGGCCACGGCGCTGCGCTCGCTGCGCCCGGCGCCGTCCCGGGTGCCGATCTACTCGACCGTGACCGCGGCGCCGGTACCCGGCACCGAGCTGGGGCCGGCGTACTGGATGCGCAACCTGCGGGAGCCGGTCCGGTTCGCCGCCACCACTGGCCGGCTGGCCCAGGACGGCCATGAGATCTTCGTCGAGGTCAGCACCCATCCGGTGTTGCTCAGCAGCCTGCGGCAGACGCTGGAGAGCGCCGGACGGCCGGGGGAGGTGCTGCCCTCCGGCCGCCGGCGGACCGAACGCCGGGCCATGCTGTCGTCGCTCGGCACGCTCTTCACGTACGGCCGCGACCCGCACTGGCCGGCGTCCGCCCCGCCGGCGCCGATGCTCACGCCCTACCAGGCCGCCGTCCTGGAGGCCGTCCGGTGGCCGCGGCCCTCGCCGGTCGCGGCGGGCTCAGGATGACCGCCCGGGCCCGACGGGGGAGACGAGCCGGTAGGCGCCCGACCGGCGGTGCAGGCAGCCGTCGTCGACCAGGAACCGCCGCAGCGAGACCGGGTCCACGGAGGTGCCCTCGCACCACGGCCGCAGCAGATCGGTCACGGTGCGCTCGTCGTACTCCCGGTCTGCCTCGAAGGTCGTCCTCGCCACGTGGTCCAGCACGGTCCGCCGGGTCTCGTCGTCGTCCTCCGGCAGCCGGACCAGCACAGTGCCACGGACGTAGCCGCGCAGCCCGGGATCGGGCTGTTCGGCCTCCGCCTGCTCCTGTTGGCGGCGTCCGGCAGCCTCGGCCGCGCTGCCCAGAGCGGTCTCGTCGACGGCCAGCCGGCCCGGGCCCTGGGGGATGACCAGACCTTCACGCAGCAGCCGGCCGATCGCCGGGGCGGCCTCCGGGGCCGTGAGCCCGGTCGTGGCGAGAATCTCCGCGGACGTCGACGCGCCCAGGGCTACGGCCGAGAAAACCCGCCGCAGAGCGGAGTCGGAAAGGAGAACGGTGAATGTCTCGGGCGTCATCGTCCCCGCCGCTTGATCTTGATGGTCTCCAGGTCGGTGCAGACGGACCGCAGATCGCGCACGTCGGCGCCGAGGTCCCGGACGGCGCCCGTGGCCATTTTCTCGGCGTCGGCGACGACGGCCTCGGTCTTGTCCTCCGCGTCGGCCTTCATGACACAGCGGAAGGTGAAGGTGAGCAGGGACCGCTCGTAGGTGACGGTGCCCTCCTCGGTGAACTTCGAATGGAACAGGTCGTGCTCGTCGGCCACGGCCAGCAGCCTGGCGCGCTGGTCGTCGTCGAGCGGCGCGAATTTGCCGTAGACGATGACTTGGTAGTTCTTGCGGGGCATGGTGGTGTCTTTCCTCCGGGGTCGGGGGGACGGTCAGGAGACTCCCAGCCGCCGCGGTTGCCGCGGCAGCAGGAACAGCAGGCAGATCACCACGGCCAGGCCTGCGGACGCCCAGTAGAGCGCTTCGCTGAAGGTGGCGATGAACGTCTCGGAGTTGATCTCGGCCAGGGCGTTTCCGACCGCGGTCTGCTGGGCGGGGTCGTCGGCGCCCAGGGCGCGGCAGGTTTCGGGCACGGTGGTGAGGTCGGCCTGGCCGTGGGCGTCGACGGCGCAGGCGCGGATTGCGGCCTGCTGCGAGGCGACGGCCGGGATGCTCGACAGCACCCGGTCGGCTTGCGTCCCCGCGTTGGTGGCGAGGGAGGAGAAGAAGATCCCACCGATGATCGCCACGCCGAGGGCGGCGCCGAGCTGACCGGCCGCGTTGATCAGGCCGGACGCCGCGCCGGCCTCCCGCGGCTCGACATCGTTCAGGGTCAGGCCGGTCAGCGGCGCCAGCAGCATGCCCATGCCGGAGCCGAGCAGCAGCATCGGGACGATGGCGTGCCAGGAGGTGATCGATTCGCCGGCCAGGTGGGCGATCCACGCGTAGAGCAGGAGTCCGGCCATCATCAGCAGCGCCCCGGCGAACAGGCAGTTGCGCCCATAGAGGGGGAACAGCTTACGGACGGCGTAGTTGCCGGCGATCGGGACGCCCAGCGAGAACGGGATCGCGGTGAGACCGGTGTGCAGTGCCGACCAGCCGAGACCGCCCTGCAGGTAGAGCGTCCAGCTGAGGAAGAAGCCGGCCGGGATGCAGCTGAACAGCAGCTGTGCGCCGACTCCGGCACCGAAGGTCCGGATCTTGAACAGGGAGAGGACGACCAGCGGCGATCCGTCCTTGGCGGTCTTGTACCGCTCGTAGTACACGAACGCCACGAGGACGGGGACGGAGGACATGAGCGAGGCGATGCTCCAGGTCGGCCAGCCGAGTTCGCGGCCGCGCAGCAGGGGCAGCAGCAACAGCAGCAGGCCGGTGGTCACCAGCACCATACCGACCAGGTCCAGCCGGGTGGCGCGGGGCGACTTCGACTCGCGCATCCACAGGGCGCCGGCGATCAGGGCGGCCACGCCGAACGGCAGGTTGACCACGAAGACGGTCCGCCATCCCAGGCCGCCCGGGTCCCAGGAGATCAGCACGCCGCCCAGCAACGGTCCGGCGACGATGGCCAAGCCGATCATGCTGGCGTACAGGCCGACGACCCGGCCGATCTCCGATGCGGGGAAGGTCACGTAGATGATCGCCAGGACCTGCGGCACCATGATCGCGGCGGTGATGCCCTGCAGGACCCGGGATGCCACCAGGACTTCGGCGCTGGGCGCGAAGGCGCACAGGGCCGAGGCCGCGACGAAGCCGGCGACGCCGACGAGGAAGGCTCGTTTGCGGCCGAAGATGTCGCCGAGACGGCCGCCGGTGATCAGGGTGACCGCGAAGGACAGGGTGTAACCGACGTTCAGCGCCTGGACAGCGGCCGAGGAGGCGCCGAGGTCTTCCTGGATGCTCGGGATCGCCACGGTGACGATGTTGACGTCGAGCAGGTCCATGAAGGTCGCGGCAAGCAGGACGATCAGCGCCAGCCAGCGCTTGGGGTCCGGACCGTCGGCGGCGACGGGCGGCCCGAGAGCCGCTTCCGCCGTCGTCGACTTCGCTTCCTCGCTCATGGGTTGTACTCCAGTTCTTCGGTATGGCGTGGCCGGGGGAAGGAACCGGCCATCGGCTCAGGGGGTGGTGCCGCTCTCCGGGGCGGGCGGTGTGGTGGGTTCGGTGGCACCGGCACGGGCCAGCGCGGTCCACGACCGCATCAGCAGGTCCACCACGTCCATGACGCCCCCGGCCGGGCTGTCGTCGGCCGACAGCACGCGCTGGATGGAGAGCCCGTCGTCCAAGGCGTGCACGATCAGGGCGAGCAACTCCACCGGTGCGGGTGGTGTGACCGACCGAGCGGCGAAACCCTGCGTGAGGGCCTGGGCCATCGCCTCGCGGGAACGGCGCTCGCGGTCGGCCAGCAGCGACAGCACTGCCGGATCGCGCATGCCGTAGAGCCACAGTTCGGTGCGCAGGGCCAGCCAGCTCGCGAAGTTCTTGTCCCGCTCGCGATGCCAGTTGCGCAGGTGCTCGATCGTCTCCTCGAACGAGCCGGCGTTGCTGCTGAGGGCCTGCACCTCGGCCAGTTCGCGCTCGGTGCGCTGCTCCAGGAGGGCCAGGACCAGCTGTTGCTTGCCGTCGAAGTTGCCGTAGAAAGCGCCTCGGGTGTACCCGGCGCGTTCCACGATCTGTTCGACCGAGGTGCCGTTGACGCCGCATTCCGCGAACAGTTCGGCCGCTGCCTGCAGCAGCTCCTGGCGAGTGATTGCCCGGCTCTCCTGCCGGGTGAGTCGTTTGCTGATGATCGGCCTCCTTCCGAGAACTCAGATACAGTACCGCATTCTGATACAGTCCTGTATCCGAGTGCTGCATGGTTCAGCCCGGGGTGTGTCGCATCGTTCGCCGGCGACCCCCGTCAACACCCGGATCAGCGTGGTGAAGTTAGCGAATGGGGATGTTGGTGACCGGAACATTCGACTGGACTGACGTCGAGTTCGACCTGTCCGACGTGAATTTCGTGACCGACCGTGAGGCGGGGGAGCGCTGGACAGGCGCGCCCCGACCGGTGTGCCCGGGCCGCTTCTCCGACGGCAATGACGTCTATGTCGTCACGCGCTACGAGGCGGTCCGCAGCCTCTTCGCCGATCGCCGGGTCAGCAACCACCCGCCGGAGGGCGTCCACCTGGACAGCATGCGCCGCCGTGGGGTGCCCGAAGAGCTGCTCAAGTACTTCGACTCGACGATCATGACGATGGTGCCGGAGGACCACCGACGGGTGCGGTCCCTGATCGACCGGGCGTTCTCGGTGCGCCGGGTCAAGGCCCTGCGACCCCGGATCGAGCTGCTGACGGACGAACTGCTCGACCGGATGGATCCCGAAGGCGAGACGGACCTCGTCGCCGAGTACGCCCACCCGATCTCCACCACGGTCATCTGCGAACTGCTCGGCGTCGACGACGAGTACCGGGACCAGTGGCTGAAGTGGTCCGAGGCCTTCACGACCTTCGTCCGCCCCGACCCGGAGATCCTTCCGCCCGCGCTGCGCGGCATGGTCGACACGGTCACCCGGCTGATCGGCGCGCGCCGCGCCCGGCCCGGCGACGACCTGATCTCCGACCTGGTCCAGGTCAGCGACGAGACCGAGAAGCTCGACGAGGTCGAACTCGTCGCCCTGGTCCTGGTCCTGGTGCAGGCCGGCCTCGACACGGTCCGGCACTCGATCTCGCTCAGTTTCTTCAATCTCCTGACCCATCCCGATCAGCTGGAGCTGGTCAAGGCGCATCCGGAGAACACGGTCCAGGCGGTGCGAGAGCTGATGCGTTACTCCGGGCCGATCAAGATGGCCCTGCCGCGCTTCGCCGCGGAGCCGATCGAGGTCGACGGGGTGACCATCCCCAAGGACGCCCAGATCCAGCTCGTGGTCGGCGCCGCCAACAACGACCCGGAGCGATTCACCAACCCGCGCGTCCTCGACGTCACCCGCGCCGACAACCCGCAGCTCAGCTTCGCCGCCGGCGACCACTTCTGCCCGGGGGCGTCGCTGGCCACGGCGGAGACCGAGATCGCGCTCAACAAGCTGTTCGCGCGCTTCCCCGACGTGCGCCTGACCGCCGACCCGGACGAGGTCGGCCCGCGGTTCCTCAAAGCCGTCACACGGCTGCCCGTCCGGCTCGTGTGACCACCGTTTACGTGCCCGACAACGACCAGCAGGATGAGTTGTGTTGCAAAGAGTATTAGGAACGCAGTACCTGACGCCCCTGCGTGAGGGCGGATCGCTGCCCGGCTTGGTGGAAGCGGACAACGACGGCGTGTATGTCGTGAAGTTCCGTGGCGCCGGCCAGGGCAGCGCGGCCCTGGTCGCTGAGATCGTCGTCGGCGAGCTGGGCCGGCGACTCGGCATCCGCGTCCCCGAGCTCGTCACCGTCGACATCGACCCGGAAATGGCGCGTCGCGACCCCGACCAGGAGATCCAGGAACTGCTGCGGGCCAGCGCCGGCGAGAACCTGGGTATGGACTTCCTGCCCGGGTCGGTCGGTTATGACGGTGTCGGCTGGGAGCCGCCACCCGAGGAGGCCGCCAGGATCTACTGGCTGGACGCGCTGACCGCCAACGTCGACCGCACCTGGTCCAACCCCAACCTGATCATCTGGCACCGCCGGCTCTGGGCCATCGACCACGGTGCCGCACTGCTGTTCCAGCACTCCTGGCCGGCCGTCGCCACCTGGGCCGAGCGCCGGTACGACCTGTCCCAGCACGTGCTCGCCGACCTGGTCGCCTCCCTCGACCCGGCTGTTCTCGCCAAACTGGACGCCGAACTCGCCGAGACGGTGACAGCCGACGTGCTGACCGAGATCACCGCCATGGTCCCGGACAGCTTCCTGCTGGGCATGAACTCCGTTCCGCAGGACGCGGACCCGGCCGATCTGCGGCAGCGCTACGTCGACTATCTGCTCACCCGGTGCGCCGGCTCCCGTGCGTGGTGGCCGCAGGAGGACGCATGACCACCGTCACGCCCTGCGCCCTCAGCTTCGACTACGCCCTGCTGCGCGCCGTCCCGCGGGTCGACCGCGGTGAGCAGATCAACGTCGGGGCGCTGCTCTACTGCCCCGGAGCGGACTTCCTCGGTGCCGCGGTCCACGTCGACGCCGACCGGCTTCGAGCGCTCGACCCCGACATCGACGTCGACATGGTCACCGCGGCCCTGGACACCATCCGCGCGGTGTGTGCGGGCGGCCCCGAGGCCGGTCCCGCCGGCTCCGGCACCCGCGGGGCACGCTTCGGCTGGCTCACCGCACCCCGCAGCACCGTGATCCAGACCAGTCCCGTGCACGGCGGGCTCACCACCGATCCGGCCGCCGAGCTCAAGCGCCTGATGGGACGGCTCGTGCACTGACCCGGGCGGCGGCCCGCCGGCCCCCTTGTTCCGCAGCCGCGTTCACGGAGGAGCACAGATGCAAGACATCGTCAGCGCCGTTCTCGACCCGGACACCCGGCCGGAGGACTTCGCCGCACTGTCCATCCCGGAGAGCTACCGCGCCGTGACGCTGCACGCGGACGAGACCGAGATGTTCGTCGGAGTCGAGGCCGAGGACCGCGATCCGCGCCGGTCGGTGCACCTCGACGACGTCGCCGTCCCCCAGGTCGGGCCCGGCGAGGCGCTGGTGGCGGTGATGGCCAGCTCGATCAACTACAACACCGTGTGGTCGTCGCTGTTCGAACCGTTGCCGACCTTCACGTTCCTGGCCCGGTACGGCCGCCGCTCACCCCTGGCCCGTCGACACGACCTGCCGTACCACGTCATCGGCTCCGACCTGTCCGGGGTCGTGCTGCGTACCGGGCCCGGCGTGTACGCGTGGAAACCCGGCGACGAGGTCGTCGCGCACTGCCTGTCTGCCGAGTTGGAGGCGCCCGACGGGCACAGCGACACGATGCTCGACCCGGACCAGCGCATCTGGGGTTACGAGACCAACTTCGGCGGCCTGGCCCAGCTGGCGCTGGTCAAGGCCAACCAGCTGATGCCCAAGCCGGCGCACCTGACGTGGGAGGAGGCCAGCACGCCCGGTCTGGTCGCCTCCACCGCGTACCGGCAGCTGGTTTCCCGCAACGGCGCCCAGATGAAGCAGGGCGACAACGTGCTCATCTGGGGCGCATCCGGCGGCGTGGGGGCGTTCGCGACGCAGTTCGCGCTGGCCGGCGGCGCGAAGCCGATCTGCGTGGTGTCCAGCCCGGCCAAGGCCGCCATCTGCCGGGCGATGGGCGCCGACGCGGTCATCGACCGGGCCGACGAGGGCTACACGTTCTGGAAGGACGAGTACACCCAGGACGTGGGGGAATGGAAAAGGTTCGGCCGCCGGATCCGGGAGCTCACCGGCGGTGAGGATCCCGACATCGTCTTCGAACACCCCGGCCGGGACACCTTCGGGGCCTCGGTGTACGTCACCCGCAAGGGCGGCACCATCGTGACCTGTGCGTCCACTTCCGGCTACCGCCACGAGTACGACAACCGCTACCTGTGGATGTCGCTCAAACGGATCGTCGGATCGCATTTCGCCAACTACCGGGAAGCGTGGGAGTCCAACCGCCTCATAGCCAAAGGCGCGATCCACCCCACCCTCTCCCGAGCGTACGCCCTGGAACACGCCGGTCAGGCAGTCGACGACGTGTACCGCAACCGGCACATCGGCAAGGTCGGCGTGCTGGCCCTGGCACCGCACGAGGGGCTGGGTGTCCGCGACACCGCGATGCGCGACAAGCATCTCGACGCGATCAACCGCTTCCGGCAGACGGAGCCGCCGGGAGACCGTGAACTCGTATGACCGCTCTCCACGTCGTGAGCGTCCTCTGTACCAAGGAGGTCTTCGACCTGCGCCCCGTCGCGCTCATCCAGAACCTCAAGGACATCGCGTCCTGAACCGCACACCTTCATGGAGGGGAAACACATGAACGACAAGAACCTCGTCACGGTCGGCTCCGACGCCGATCTCGACCGAGTCTGCGATCTCCTCGAACAGGATGGTGCAGTCGTCGTGGAGGAGTTCCTGGACCCCGGCACCCGACAGGCCCTCTGGGCCGACCTGGGTCCCGCGCTGGACAAGTTCGGCTACGGCGACAATGATTTCTCCGGCCACAAGACCAAACGGATGTCCTCGCTGTTCGCCCGTAGCCGGCACATGGCCGCCGTTGCGCTGCACCCGTTGTTCCTCGGTGCTGCCCGCCGGCTCATTCAGCAGCCCGTGCCGGTCTGGTTCAGCGGTCAGCAGGTGAACATCTCACCCAACATCCAGGTCAGCGCGACTCAGGTGATCCAGATCTGGCCCGACGAGGGTGCGCAGTGGCTGCACCGCGACGACACCTCTCACCTGCGGCCCTACCCCGCGCCCACGACCCGGGTCCAAGTCATGGTCGCGATGACCGATTTCACTGCGGAGAACGGCGCGACCATGACGATCCCGGGAAGTCACCGCTGGGACGACGAGCGGGCACCTCAGCGCGACGAGGCGGTGCCGGCCGAGATGCCGGCCGGATCCGCGTTGATCTGGCTCGGCGGTCTCTATCACGGTGGCGGGCGCAACGCGTCCACCGAGCCGCGTACCGGGCTGACCCTGTCGTACATAGCCGGCAACATGCGACAGGAGGAGAACCAGTATCTCGCGGTGCCGATGGACGTGGTCCGCGAGTATCCCGAAGAGTTGCAGCGTCTGCTGGGCTACGACGTCTGTCCTCCGTTCCTCGGCTGGTACGAATCCAGTAACCCGCACTCCCTGCTCGACGAACGCGCCGGTTGATTTCCCTTCCTGGAGGCGCTGCCCGGGTGTCTCCTCCCGGTGACGGGCAGCACTTCGTTGTAGCCGTCGGAGCGGACCAGCACGACGATCTGGTAGGCAGGGTGCCCCACCCCCGCTGGGCGTGGCGTTCGCCGAGTACGGGCGCATCGCCAAGTCCGAGCACCTGCTGCGGGTGGTCGACCCGGTGGACGACACCTACCGCCCTCAGATGAACTGGCAGCTCACCGCGCGGGAATCCCGCCACGAGCTAAGCCCGGGACGTGTGCCACGGCAAGCGCGGGACCGTCCACCAGGCGTGCCGCGCTGGGACGGAGGACCAGCTCGGCGCGCCTGGCCTGTCCTCAACGCCATCGTGCTCTGGACGACCCGCTGCATCGACGCCGCCGTCGTCCAGCTGAAAGCCGAGGGCCACGAGTTCCGGGACGAGGACATCACCTGGCTCTCCCCGCTCAAGCACCGCAATCTGAACCTGCTCGGCCGCTACGGCTTCCCTCCACCCCGGCCTCAGGCCGCCCTGCGCCCACCGCGCGGTCCAGACGCACTGGAACTGGACGAAGACGAAGACGAGGACGAGTCGGCTGCCGACTGAAGCGGTCGTCAGCCGGCAGGCACCAACGCGGCGTCGTCCTGTACGACGGCTCAGAAGCCGCGCTCTGACGACCTGTCAACCTCGTTGAAGGGCGGGCCTGGCCAGCCTTGTCAGTGGCCACCTGTTTACTTGGCATATGACCGACAAGATGAGTCACAGCGATGTCCTCCGCACCACGGCCCTCACTCCCGACATCAAGATGGTCGAGCCATACGGAGGCGGGACGGGATTTCGGTTCAAGATCCGCAACGTGAAGATCGATGGCCAGGCCGACGTGGTACACGTCCGCGGTGGAGGTTCACACGAGGTCAGTTTCGACGTGCTGCATGATTGCTCGGAGTGCGGCAACGCCATCAACCAGGTGATCGTTGGGCTGGCGGGCCAGGATCGTGCCCAGGCGTCGGTATGGAACGGTAAGCGGCGCAGCGGGGGCGGCCTGAAGGTGGTCAATGCCGGCACGCACGTCGAGGCGCTGGCGGAAGACAACCCTGGTCCGGCGGAGTGGGTCAATGTGTCGTGCGACCTCATTGTCCCTGACGAACCCGGCGTCTACTCGGTTCGAGCACGATACGCCCAGGCGTATCAGGGACGCCTGATGACTGCCGAGGGACGTGCGATCCCACAGCCGGAGTACCAGGACGTGCTGGGCTGGTGGAAAGTCGACCGTCCGGAAGGACCTGGCCCGGAATCGGCCATAGGGACCATCATCGTCGAGGACGATGCCGCTGGTCAGGCTGGGGGTGCTGATCGGCCGGTTCAGCGGACCCGGTCGTAGACCAGGGCGATCTCGCCCAGCTCGCCCGTCTCCTGGTGGGTCAGCTTCCACTTCGAAGCCGGCAGGCCGTCATCGAACAGCCGCTGCCCGTCTCCCGCGATCTCGGGGAAGATCATGAGGTACAGCCGGTCGAGCAGATCGGCCGCAAGGAGCGGCTTGATGACGCTCGGGCAACTGTTGACGAGGATGTCGCCCTCGCCGGTGGCCTTGAGTTCAGCAACGATGTCGGCGGCTGGGGCGTTCACCACGCGGGTGCGTTCCCACGGCACTTCGGTCAGGGTGGTCGAGAAGACCACCTTGTCCGTGTCCACCAGCCATTTCGCGTATCCGCGATCACGCGGATCGGCGTTCTCGGCTGTGGCAACTGACGGCCAGTACCCCAGGAATCCCTCGGCGTTGACCCGGCCGAGCAGCGCTGTCGTCGCGCCCTCCCAGATGCGGGTGAGCTGGTTCCGCGCGACCTCGGAGGTCACGTACGGCGCGAACATGCTGAAATCGCTGGGTCCGCCGGGGCCGTGGTAACGCCCGTCGAGGGAGAGGGACAGGTTCGCGGTCACCCTGCGGCCGGTCGAGTCAGTCACTTCGTGCTCCTCGCGTCGGTGGTGTCGGTGTCGTGCGGGTCCGCGGCGAGGATCGCCGCGAGCTTGTCGAGGCTCTGTCCGAAGCCGATCTCGATGCCTGCGATGAAGTCGGCGGAGTCGACCGTGCTGTCGGTGATCCGCCAGTGGACGTCGAGGTCCGTGCCGGTTTCGGTGGGGCGCAGCCCCAGGTCGACGTGGGCGGTGAAGGCGAGGCTGCCGTCGGGGAGTACCGGCGAGGTCCGGTAGATGAGGCGCTCGGCGGGCCGTACGCCCTCGACGACGCCCTCCGCACGCCCGGCGACCACGTCAGAGCCGTAGGTGTCCTCGGCATCGCGGTACTCGTGGACGATCCGGCCACCCGGTCGCGCCTCGAAGACGAGCTCGGACACGCGGAGGTCGTCGGGCGTCCACCACTGGGCGAGCAGGGAGGGGTCGGTCAGGTGCCGCCAGACCAGCTCGGGGCGGCCTGCGAGCGGCCGGCGAAACGTGAACGAGCGACCGTCGGCCCACCCGGGCGCCTCCGCGGCGGCTCGCTCCGCGTGGAGGCTCGCCCCGTAGCGGTCGTACGTCGCGCGTGGGCCGCCGGCCTGGGTTGCGGTGTCGGCGAGCCCGCTGAGCGTGGCCGCGAGGTCCCGCAGGGGAGCGGGCCGGAGCGCGTAGATGCGGCGCTGGCCGGTGCGCTGGGAGGTGACGACGCCGGCGCGTTCGAGCGTCTGCAGGTGTTTGGTCGTCTGCGGCTGGCGTGCCCCGGCGAGCTGGGCGAGGACGCCGACCGGACGGGGCCGTTCGGCCAGCAGGCTCACGAGCCGCCAGCGGGCCGGGTCGGCCAAGGCGGTGAGAAGTGCGTCCATGAGCGTGAGTATTCCTGACGACGAATATTCGCGTCAAGGAATAGTTCATGGATCGGTCGCGGCCGGGCCGAGAACGGTGGACCGGCCGCCCCGCGAGGCCCCTCAGTCACTGCCGAACGACGCTCCAGCCGTGAGGATCGGCGGACCTGCAGACCTCCGCAGCGCCCCCTTCCCCTGGGCTGACCAGCGGCGATGAAGCAAGGCGTTTCACAGGCGGCCGCTCGTGAAACACCCCGCCGAGCGGCGGTCCACCTGCGGCGATCATGTGTCATGAGTTGTTGCGAACGACCTGGACGCCTGAAACACCCTCACGAAAAGGTCCGGGGCCCGTGAGCGACGACTTCAAGCGCGTGGGATCGCACAACTGCCCGACGTCCACCTGCACCGCCCCCACGGGCTCCCCCTGCCGGACCGGCAAGGGCAAAGCGGCCACCACACCGCCCGCTTCTGCCTCGTGCCCCAACTCGCCAAGGCACTCAGCGTGCCGACCCCTCCCGTACGTAAGCCGGGGCCGGTCCGGACTGAACTGCCCCGGCCCCCGAGCGCCGGCGAACACCACGACTCGGTCGCGGCCTCGAACTCGCCATGCTCGCCGAGGACTGAAGGCGAGCGACGTCGGCCTGGAATTCCTCACCGGGAACTGAAGGGCTCGCACGACACCTGCACGAACACCGGGTCACCCCCCGTCCAGGGTGCCGGTGTTGCGTCCCCCCGGCCCCGGCGGACAGGACAAGTACGTCCGGTGTCCCGGACACCGGACGTGTCCGGGACACGTCCCGGACGATACTCACCCTTCTCCAGCTGAGTAGCAGGCCACAGGATGCTCGATGTTCATCGCTCGTCCATCGCTTCTCAGTGCTACGGAGGGTTTCATGAACCTGCGCAGAGTCATGTTCGGAGCAGCTGCCGGCGCCGCACTGGTGCTGGGCACGCTGGCTGCGCCGGCAGCCCAGGCCACCTCGGCGGGGACGGCCGCGGTCACCTGCGGCAACGCCTACTGGCCGCACAGTCCCGTCGACGGGACTGTCGGCAGCGTGACCAAGAGCACCTCGGCGGCGGCGCACACCGGCCCTTACGGTGCGTGCACCACTGTGGGGCACATCGCCCCCGGCACCCCGGTCGAGTACGACTGCTACGTGTGGAACGACTACGGCAACTCCTGGACGTGGGTCCGTGAGCCCAACGGCGCCAGCCTCGGCTGGGTCTACGACGCGTACCTCGAGTACGGCGGTTCCAACGAGCCGTGCTGAGAGCGGCCGCTTCGCCGCTCACCTGACCGGGGCGGACACGGAAACGTGGTGGTCCTCCTCGGACGCTCTCCTCACTGGTGGCCCCGCATCGAAGAGTTTGGTGCGGGGCCACCGGCCCGTCCGGGCCGCATCGACAGGGGTGGTCGGCGTTCCCCGCCGCATTCGGAGGGGCCCGTCCGGACCGTACGTGCCCCTACCCGCAGGCTTCTCCCGCTGCCGGCGAGGTCCCCGTCCGGCCGGCTTCCGTCTGCCGACGACAGTGCCCGGCAGGAAGCCGTCGCCGCGCCGCAGGCTGCCACACAGCCGGCTTCGGAGGGCGACCGCGGCCAGGAGCCGGGCAAGCCCCGCCGTGCCCTGGTCCGCCGCCGCGTCTGACCGCACACGGCGACGCCCTCGGACGCCCGCCGGGGCTGCTCACCTTCGACGTGATCCGCCAGGCCGCCGAGGAAGGCCGCCGCGCCGGGCGCGGACTACCGGCCGCCGTGGGGAACCGTGCTCGGTGCCTTGACCGTGTCCACCACAAGCCAGTGCTCCGAGCGGTAGTGGAGCGCGTCACCCGCGTAGCCGAGCACGTAATGGACGTCCCCGACCCGGTCCGGCAGAACGTCCTCCAGGACGAACGTTCCGTCCTCGGCGACCGGGACCGGCGGCAGGTCGGCGACCTCGAGGCCATTCAGTCGCTGCACCGTGATCCGCGGCGCCTCGGTGGGTGCCAGTCCGTCCAGGTCCAGTCGTCCGGTGACCCTGAACGGCCCCCCGGCGACGGCCGGGCCGTGCGTCACGTCCACGAAACGCGACGGGGCCAGGGCCTCCCGGGTCTGGATCGTGTGCAGCCAGAACCTGGTGCCCTCCTGGTCGGAGGTCACGACGAAGAGCTGTTGTCCGTCCCCGGAGAACTCCATGCCCCGCGGGACGACGCGATGGCCCGCGGCCTCGTCCTCGAAGCTGATGCGCAGCGGCTGCCGCTCGACCGACGGGTCGGCGAACGCAAGGGTCAGGTCGGCGGCATCGCCCGACGCCGCGCCGCCCTGGGCGAACCACTTGCCGTCGGGACTGAAGGCGACGGCCGTGGGCGCCACGCCCTCCGGCAGCGGCGCGTACTGGTTCTCGAGGAAGCGGGCGTCCTGGCCGCCGAGCAGCACGGTCCCCCGGACCCCGTCGGCCACCGCGAGGACGGAGCCGTCCGCTGAGAAGTCGGCGTCCCGGAAGTCCATGCCCCGGTCCGTGCCGTCCTCGGTGAACCGGCGCTCGCCCAGGAACTCCAGCAGGTTCCCGTCCGCCCCGTCCGTCACCCGGTAGATCCCCAGGTCGGGGTCGGCGGTCGGGGACCATCGCTCCGGAGCGGTCACCAGCAGTCCTCCGGGCCCTCCCTCGAGATGGACCGGGGTGCTCGAGTACATGACCTCCCCGGCCTTGCCGCCCTCGGCCGTCGCGGCGACGCCGACACTGCCCAGCCCGTCGGCGCAGCCTGCGGGCGACGCGGCCGGCCGGCTGGTGAAGAACAGCCGCCCGCCTGTGTGCACCAGCTCCCGCCCACAGCCGTCGGCCGGCGCCGGAATCGGGTCGAGGGGGTACAAGGACCCGCTGTAGTGGGAGTAGTTCGCGATGTGGTCCGACTGCCCGGCATAGACTTTCGAGCCGTCCGGCTCCACCGCGACGCCGGACAGAGGGGCGGCCATGTGGGCGCTCGCGACCGCACGCCCGGCACCCTCGTAGAGCACGCCGATCAGCTCACCGTCCCGCGACCCGTCCGGATAGACCCGGTCCCCGGCGATCCACACGCGCCGGCCGACGTCGTCCACCGTCATCTGGGTGAACGACGCGGCCGACAGTTCCATACCCGGGCCCGACGGCACCACGGCCGCCGCGGCGGTGTCCGGAGCGGCGGCGTCCGGGGCCGCGGACGCGGTACCGGGGGCCGCCGACAGGGCCGACCCGGCCAGTGCGCCCGCCAGCAGCACCGTCGTCAGCCTGCCGGCTCTTCCTCGCGCGTTGCTCAACGCTGATCCCACCCCTGATGTCGGCGCGCCACCACGGATCGGGCGGCGCTCGTGCAGACACACAAGCGCCAACAACAGGCTGAGGCAAGCCATGTGGTGTCACCGCCGCGTCACAGTGGCGTCCGAGGAGCACATCGCGCGTTCGCTGCCTTGGCAAGAGCTTCGCCTGCTCCAGGACCTCGGGCGAGCCCCTGCCCGCCAACGATTGGCCGGTGCGCTGTGGTGGCGTGGTGGGGAGGGGCTTCACCCGTCACCGTCGTGGACGCCAGGGCGGTGCTCACGCGTGCCGGGGACAGCAGACGCGGGGCGTCAGCGGTAGCGGGCGAGGTCGTCGTAGTGCTGCTGGAGGGCTGGGGAGAGGGCGACGCGGTCGTTTTCGAGCAGGTTACGGGCCATCTCCGGGGCGGCAGGTTCGCCTCGCTCGAACGCCTGGGCGATGTGCTGGGCGTGGGAAGGCTGGAGGCTTTCGCCGAAGGGCGCCTCGTAGGGGTCGGTGACGGCTTCGATCAGGCAGGGGCCCTCGGTCGCCATGGCTTCGGCCAACACCTCGGCGGCCCGCGCGGGGTCGTCGATGCGGAAGGCACGCAAGCCGCACGCGCGGGCGACGGCGGTGAAGTCGATGGGGTGCAGTTCGCAGCCCATCTGGGGGTTGCCCAGCAGGGCGGTCTGTTCCCAGACCTCCAGGGCCAGGGAGTTGTTGCGCAGCACGACGACCTTGATGGGCAGAGCGTACTGGGCGAGCGTGGCCAGCTCGCCCATGCCCATGCTCATCGAGCCGTCACCGGTGAACGCGATGACCGGCCGGTCGGGATGGGCGCACTGGGCACCGATGGCGTAGGGCAGGGCGGAGCCCATGCTGCACAGGGTGCCGGAGAAGGAGTACTGCATTCCCCGGCGCAGCCGCAGGCGGCCACCCCAAGCGGTGACCGTGCCGGCGTCCCCGGTGACGACCGCCCGGTCCGGGAGCGCTTTGGACAGCTCCCAGGTCACTACCTGCGGCCGCATCGGAATGCCGGAGCCCTCGGCCTGCTCGCCGATCAGCTCCCACCACCGCCGGTAGCTCTCCTGCGCGGTTTCAAGGAACGACCGGTCGGTTTTGTGTTCCAGCAGCGGCAGGAGACGTTCCAGCACGACCTGGGCGTGGCCGACGAGGCCGGCCTCGACGGGAAAGCGCATACCGATACGGTCCGCATTGAGGTCGATCTGCACCCCGCGGGCCTGCCCCGGCTTGGGCCAGAACTCGTAGTAGGGGGTGGAGGAGCCGACGATGAGGAAGCCGTCGCAGGTCTCGAACGCCTCGTGGGAGGCACGGGTGCCGATCAGCCCCATACCGCCGGTCGTGTAGGGGCTGTCGTCCGGCACGCAGTCCTTGCCCAGCCCGGCCTTGACGATCGGCGCCCCGAGTACCTCGGCCACCTGCTCCAGCACCTCGCCGGCCCCGCGGGCCCCCGCACCCGCGCAGATCGCGACCCGCTCACAGCTGTTGAGGATCTCCGCCGCAGCACGCAGCTGCTCCTCGTCGGGGACGACCGTGAAGGACTGCGGGGCGAGGGAGACGTGGCCGGGCACGTTCTTCTGTGACGCCGTGTCCTGCTCAAGGGTGAAGGACTGGACGTCGATCGGGATGGCCAGGTGCGAGGGCGTGCGGTTCATCAAGGCACTGCGCACCGCCAGGTCGGTGGCCGGCACCGCGTGGGTGGGCCCCATGACGCGCTCAGAGAACAGGCAGGCGTGCTCGAACAGCCGGTCGGAGGGAAGGTCCTGCAGGAAGTGCGCGCCGATGGTGTCGTGGTAGGACAGGCCGGTGATCGCGATGACCGGGGCGCCGTCGATCCGCGCGTCGTACAGGCCGTTGAGCAGATGGACCGCCCCGGGGCCGGCGGTGGCCACGCACACGGCGGGCCTACCGGTGAACTTGGCGTAGCCGACACATGCCAGAGCCGCGTTCTCCTCGTGCCGCACGTGGACGAACCGCATCCGTGGGTGGGTGCGCAGTGCCTCGAAGAACCCGTTGACCTGGTCACCGCAGATCCCGAAGCAGGTGTCGATGCCCCAGTCGAGCAACCGCTCGACGACCAGGTCCGACGTCGTCTTGGAAGCCGGTCCGGCAGCGGGCTTCTCGCCCATGAAGAGCCTCCCTTTCACTCCCCGCGTCGGCGAGGGTACGCATCGGCCGTCCCGCGGCCCCTGATCAGGGCCTACCCCCCGTACTTCGGGCACAGCGGATCACCTGCCGCGTTTCATCAGGTCAGCCCACGTGACGTCGTCAGCGAGGAGCCGCCGTGCTGCCCTCCTCTCCGGGAATCCACCGCTCCACCCCCCGAAGATGACCATCGACGACCCGGCCTGGTCTTCTGAGCCGGGAATCCTGTGACATGCCGCGCTCCGGCGGACCCCGGACGGTCACCGGCGAGCAGGTCGCCGCCGTGGTGCCCCGGACGCCGGAGTCGACGCCGGAGAACGTCACACACGGGTCGACGAGGGCGATGGCCAAGGAGACGGGCCTGTCGCAGTCGACCGTGTCGTGGATCTGGCGCCCCCTCGGCCTCCAGCCGCACCACCGGCACCGGGCCGAGGTGTTCAAGAAGTTCCTGGCCAGGCTCGACCAGGCGATCCCGCGGGGCCTGGACGTGCACCTGGTGCTGGACGACTACGCCACCCACAAAACCCCGCCATCAAGACCTGGCTGGTGGCCCACCCCCGCTTCCACCTGCACTTCACGCCCACCGGATCGTGCTGGCCGAACCTGGTCGAGCGGTGGTTCGCCGAGCTGACGAACAAGCGCATACGGCGAGGGGTCCCCAGAAGCGTCCAGGCGCTGGAGAAGGAAATCCGTACATGGATCGCCGCATGGAACACCGATCCCAAGCCCTGCGCATGGACCAGGACAGCAGAAGAGATCCTGGAACGCCTCGCCGGCCATCTGAACAGAATCCTGACTCAGCAGAGCCGGAGGGGACACCGGGTCTGCCCCCGTATCCCTTGAGCCGTCGCCGCAAAGCCATCAGCATTGAAAGATGTACGAACAGCAGCACAGCGCCGACGAGCGCGACAAGCCGGGATTACCCGCTCGGTCCGTCTCCCCGCCCCAGGCCACGGTGCTGTCCGTGCCGACGGCGGGCGGACCGGATCGGCTGGGCCCCGCCGAGCTGAGGGACATCCAGCGCGCGGCGGGCAACCGGGCGGCGACGGCGGCCGTTCGGAGTACGCAAGAGACCGCGGCACCCAAGGACGCGTCTTCGGAGGAGAGCGCCCAGCCGGTCGATACCCTGGTCGCCCGGCTGGCCGAGTCGATCGAGAAGAACACGCTGCAGAAGAAGCGGAAGTTCAACTTCTGGGAGCCGCACAAGAAGTGGCCGGAAAAGTGGCTGATGGAGAATGCCCGGCTGCGGCGGGTCCTGGAGCGCCGACTGGTCCTCGGGAAGCCCTTCCAGCCAGACGAAGTGAATGACATCAAGGCCCTGTCGACGGCGAGGCCTGACTGGCTGAAGGACATCGGCATCGGCACCTATGCCGAGGGAGAACAGAACGCGGCCGGCCTGGGCGCGAAGTCCGGCACCGGCAAGGGTGTCAAGAAGGACGTCACGGTCAAGGCCACGCAGGCCGAGAACACCGAGGAGCAGGCCGACTACTCGAAATGGCTGAAGCTGTCTCCGGGACGGCGCGTCCTGGCCGCCACCATCGCCTTCAAGGAGCAGGCCCCGCGAGGCGGCGCCCGCATCCCCGACAACCCGGCCTACACCCTGGGCCGCTTCATAAACAGCCAGTCGATGGGAACCGACGATCCGGAACGCCGGAAACTGGAAGCCGAACGCGACGAGCAGATCAGGGAGACAGCCGTCGACACCCTGTTCCCGGAGGGGGTGAGCGCGGACCGCAAGCACCCCGACGGAGCGAACCCGGAGGCCGAGATGAAGGAGCGGGACGCCTTCGCCCGCACCATCCTCACCAACGTCCTGCTCGTCCTCCAAAACGGACTCCAGGTCGGCGGCGCCGACGGCCAGCACCTCGACTACAAGGACGGCGACGTCATCCGGGCGCTCGCGCACGGAGGGCGCGTCAACATCCGCATCCCCGCCCTCCGCTCGGGTGAGCAACCCCATCAGCTACTCGACACCCTCGGCATCACGAAGGAGGGCGTCCGCGACAAGCACGTGGTGGTGCGTGACTTTGCCACACACCGTTCCACCATCGGCCCCAACAAGGAGGGCCGGCCCGGCGCCTTCAAGGAGCAGGGCGGCGTCGGCTCGGCGCTGAAGAACAAGCTCTCGGATTTCACCCCGGGCATGACCAACCCGGATCTCCTGGGCGTCAACATCTCCGGCGGCGGCCTCGGAACCAAGGATTGGAACGGCGACGTGGTGCTGCCGGACGGCTCCTACGGGCACATGCTCCTGGTGTTCACCGCGCCCACCGCGGCACGGGACGGCTCCCTGCTGGTCGGTATCGAGACGGTGGCGCCTCACGCCCGCAGCCCGGTCGGATACCACCACGGCATCAGGTCCACGGAGGCCACCGCCAACCCCGAGTCGGTGCTGCACGGCCACAAACAGGACAAGGTCGGCTCCGGGAAGATGAAGAACAACCAGCGCCTGGTCGAGCTGAAGAGGCTGGAGAAGCCGGGCGGACAGCGCTGGCACGAATTCCTGGAGACGATCAAGAAGGAATGGGCGGAGAAACTGGCGGGGGCCGAAACCATCGAGCAGAAACGCCGTCTCTACCAGGGACTGGTCGGCCGACGCTCCTAGAGGTCGTCCTGTAACCGCTGGTCAGAGCTGAGATGATCTTGCCGTGACTGGTGTGATCACGGCGTCGGAGCCCTCCTGGACAGGTCCGTTCACCGGGCTGAGCCCGCGGCAGTTCGGCAGGCCGATCACCGCTACATGTTCCAGGCGACGCGCTAGGCCGTGTTTTAGGTAGCGCGGGCGGCCAGCCACTTGATGAGGTCGCCTGCGATCTGATTGATGCTGGTCTGGGTGGCGACGTCGTGCTCACGCCGACTGGTGTCACTCCGGACGATCTCGTAGCTGCCCTCGTCCAGCACCGCGACGGAGGCGAACCAAGCGGGATCGTCCTCGT